>JBQCJB010000575.1:0-2221 GCA_051953155.1 Aureliella sp.
AACTGGCCGTGCGCTTGGGCTCGGTGGCTTACGGCGTCGAACGTCGCGTGCGTTTGTGGCAAGCGGTGGCGGTCTGTCTGCAAAGCGGCGCGCAAGGGGCCGAGACGTTTTCGCCCGACCAGGTGGCTCGCGAAAAGCTGCATGCCATCGTCGCGCAGATCAATGGCAACCTCAAGGATGCCAACGAAGCGGCCCAGTGGCGCAAGTTCCTGCGCTTGGACGAGCTGATTGCCTGGAGCTCCGATCCGTCGGGCGATTGGCAGCGCGGCAACGAATTGGCCACTCAGATCCTGACGCGCTTGACGTGGGAGCGGCTGACGCCTGGTCAGCGCAAATTCCTTTCGACACCGGCGTTTGAAAACTTGGCTCAGCATCTCGCTCCGTGGGCTGCCCAGCCAGTCGACTTCCGGCAACTGCTGGCCGACGTCGAATTGTTGGAAGACGATCCGATCAACCGCTGCCGCGCGTCGCTGGCCCACACGGTGCAGGCGCTGCGCGTCTCGCCACAACCTGCCCAACGGGCGGTGGCCGAAGCGATCAACGACCACTATCGCAACGCCAATATTCGCCTGGCCGTCTCCGGCAAACTGCTCGAGCGGATGATGCCTAATGAAACCTTCGAAGCTCGCCCCGTTCGCCAACGCATCCTAGGCGCCGACACGCAGGGCAACAGCCAGGTGCGGACGCAGCTGAACGTTCGTTTGATCCCCGATCCGGCGGCCTGGCACATAGAACTCGGATTGTTGGGCGACATGGAAAGCGCCACCCGCAGCAGCAAGGGACCAGCTGTCTTCCACCAAACGTCGATTGCCAAGATCAACAGCACGCGCACGCTGCGGATGGATCCAAGCGGCGTCAAAGTCTCGGCCGATCCGACCAATGTCGACGCCAGCCAGTTTCTCAATGGCATGAGCACGGACTTGGATCGCTTGCCCGTAGTCGGCGACTTCTTCCGAGCTTTGGTGCGTGAACAGTTCGAACAGCAGCGCGGCGTGGCCCAGCGCATCACGCGACGGCTGATCGCGGAAGAGACCGATCAAGAGCTCGACAAACAACTGCGGCAGAAAATGAGCGCAGCGGAAGAGCAACTGCAGCACACGTTCATCGGCCCGCTAGAGCGACTCCAGCTCAATCCGATCGTCGTCTCGATGCAGACTACCGAAGAACGCCTGGCCGTGCGCTACCGCGTCGCCAGCGAAGGCCAAATGGCCGCTCACACCGCCCGCCCGCGTGCCCCCGACGACAGCCTGGTCAGCATGCAGATTCACCAATCGGCCATCAACAATGCTCTCTCGCAACTCGGTCTGAGCGACCACACCTGGACACTACCCGAACTGTGTGAAAAACTGGCCACAGCCTTCGACCAGGAACCTTGGACATTGTCCGACGACGTACCCAAGGACGTCACGGTCACCTTTGCCCCGACCCGGCCGGTCACGGTGGAGCTCCGCGATGGCAAGTTGGAGCTGACTCTGCGAATTGCCGAGCTGAACCATCCGGAACGCAAGATGAGTTTCCAGCGGTTCATCATCAAAGCCAGCTACGTTCCAGTGGCTAGTGGACTAGAAGCCTCCTTGGTTCGCGACGGTGTGGTCAGCGTCGACGGTCCGCGCTTGGGATTCAGCGAACGCATTCCGCTTCGCGGCATTTTCGGCACCGTTTTTTCGGCTCGGTCGAGTTTGAACTTGATCCACAGCCAGTGGCTGAAAGATCCGCGAGCCGAGGGCTTGGCGGTCTCACAGATCGAAGTCCGCGATGGTTGGTTGTCGGTCGCCGTCTCCGAGGCCGACTCTCCCCACGCCGCCCGCGTAGCCGCCCGATCCGACAACCGCCTACAGATACAAAAGTAGGCATCGACAAAGTAAGCATTGAAGTTGCGCCGCACAAACGAGCGACAACCAAAACTCGCGATGCTGGAACGCAATTTCATTTCTCCCCCTCGCCCCGCTTCGGGGAGAGGGGGCCTGGGGGTGAGGGGCAGCAGTGCCAAAAAGGCTAACTCGTGCCCAATTCTCGGTGCACTCAATTCAAAGCAGTGCGAAGGTGGAGGGTGAGGGGCAGAAGTGGCGAAACGTTTCGGCATCACCCCCGCAGCGCCACCGCCTCATCGGCTAGCAGCGTCGGGATATCGTCAGCGACACGATAGAAATAGTCGGCCGACTCGTTGACTAGCCCACTCTCGAACGGCTCGGCGATCGGAATGCCTTTGTGGCTGAACAGC
>JBQCJB010000576.1:0-13280 GCA_051953155.1 Aureliella sp.
GTCTTCTTGCCGGCGGAGCCTGAGCATCGCAGCGGCATCCTGAGCGTCAATTGGCCGGGGGCGGATCTGGCGGCGGCGCGAAAATTCTGTTTAACACAAGGAATCGTCACCAGCGTTCGGGCAGGGCGCTTGCGAGTCAGCACGCATGCGGTCAACAATAGCGACGACGCCGGCCGATTGGTCGCGGCTCTCAAAGACTTCATGCGTGGACATCATGGCTAAAACATCTCCGCCCGAGCACTCGAGCATCGCGGTCTACACCGGCTCGTTCGATCCGGTTACGCTCGGGCACCTGCACATCATCGAGCGCGCCGCCAAGCTGTTCCAGCGGTTGATTATCGGCATCGGTTTCAATGCCGAAAAGCGTTCGCTGTTCACGCCCGACGAGCGCGAAGAGCTGATGGCGCGGGTTGTCAAAGATTTTCCCAACGTCGAGGTGAAAAGCTTCGATGGCCTGGCGGTGAAATTTGTGCGGAGTTGCGGGGCTCGCGTGATGGTTCGGGGCGTGCGGCCACTGACGGACATCGCGGGTGAATTCACGATGATGATGGCCAATCGGCAGTTGGATGCCGACGTTGAAACGGTTTTCCTGATGGCCGACGAAGAATTCGCGCACGTTTCCAGTTCTTTGATCAAACAGATCGCTTTGCTGAGCGATGACAAGATGTTGTCGCGGTTCGTACCGCGGCCGATCATCAAACCGCTGCGCCAGAAACTCCAGGCCCAAGCCGCTTCCTAAGGTTTTGCTTCGCGTATGACTTGCCGTCTCGATCAACTCGCTCAGATTCCGTATCGCCCTCAAACGCCGCGTTCGTACAATCCCAACATCGGCATCATCGGCTGCGGCGGAATCTCGCATCACCATCTCCGCGGTTACGTGCAATCGGGTTTCAAAGTTACGGCCCTGGCCGACCTGGACAAATCGCGGGCGGTCGCGCGGCGCAACGACTACTACCCCGATGCGTTGGCCACCGACGACTTTCGTCAGATCCTGGCCGATGATTCGATCGAGGTGGTCGACGTGACGACCCATCCTGCGGAGCGGCCGGCGATCATCGCCGCGGCGCTCGAGGCGGGCAAGCACGTGCTCAGCCAAAAACCGTTCGTGCTGGACCTGGACGTCGGATTGGAGCTCGTCGAGTTAGCCGCCAAGCGGGATCGCTATCTGGCCGTCAATCAGAACGGCCGCTGGGCACCACATTTCAGCTACGCGCGTCTAACGGCGGAGAGCGGCATCATCGGCGACGTGTTCGGTGCGCACATGTCGTGCCACTGGGACCACCGCTGGGTACGTGGCACTCCGTTTGAAGAAGTCCGGCATCTGGTCCTGTACGACTATGCGATCCACTGGTTCGACATCTTGCGATGCTTCTTGCCGCGGAGCACCGCCCAGCGCGTGTTCGCCTCGACCGCGCGCGCCCCTGGCCAGGACCTGAAGCCCAATCTGCTGGCGCAAGCGGTCATCGAATTCGACACCGCTCAAGCCACGCTTGCTTTCGATGCATGCGTACCGGCCGGTTCCCAGGAACGCACCTATCTCTCGGGCACGCTCGGCAGTCTGACCAGTTCCGGCGCCGGCAATCAGGACCAGCGACTGACGGTGAACGTGCCCGAGGGGCAATGGACGCCGGCTTTGGAAGGCAAGTGGTTTCCCGACGGCTTCCGGGGCACGATGGGCGAGCTGCTCTGCGCGATCGAGGAAGGTAGGCCTTCGTCGATCGATGCGGCCGACAATCTCGAAAGCCTGGCTCTGTGCTTTGCGGCCGTAGCTAGCGCCGATAGCGGCCTGCCGATCCGTCCGGGTCAGGTTCGCCAGTTGCCAACCTGAACCCGTGCTCTGGATTGCGAACCGCGCTTATGCCAGGGCGGCTTCGACGCGGTCGATGATTTTGTGCTCGGCCGGGCTGATGCTGCCTAGGCCAAATAGGCCGCCGCTGGCCTCAGCCACGTCGCGGACCTGGGCGACGATCGCCCGCTGGAAATTGGCCCGCGATTCCCCGTCGAGCGACAGAGCCAGAGCTTTCGCGTACTCGACCCAAGTCTCGAACAACTCGTGGCTCGGCCGTTGGGCCAGCCAGCCTTTGAGCAATTCGTAAGACGGATCGCCCTCCTTCAGGCCCGCTTTCTCCGCGGCATGAATGACGCGGAAGCGTTCGTTGTCCTCGACGCGATCATCAGCCCAGGCTACGGCAACCAGCGGCGCTAGCCGCAGGGCCGCCAGCGATTCGACGGAGATATTCAGGGCCGCAATGTCTTGGCAAACTTTCATATCCGTCAGGCCGGTCAATCGCTGGATGGCTTCGGCCTGCTGTTCGGTAGCTACTTGCTTGCGCAGCTTTTCCATGAGCTTATGATCAACGCCTTTGAAAAAGCTCTCTTCGAGCTTGAACCATTTTTTGGGCGAATCGTCAGCCATAAAACCCTCAGGTGCTGGCAAGAAATCGGAAAGGCGAAATGCCGTAGTCAGTATGATAAGCATGCCAGCCATGCCGGCAACTGCCCAAGGCCAACCGCCCAACTGCGGCGGTCGGAAATTGATCGCGGCTCCGATTTCCGGCTCGCGAAAAAGGACAGCCGCGGCCGATCGTGCTAAACTCGTGCGTGGACGGCGAAGCGTGCTTGCGGGGAAAAAACAGTCGATGCGGCGAATCAAACTTTTCCTGGCTTTGGGCCTGCTGCTGGTCGTCGGCGCGATCGTGATGCAGAACCTCGAGCCGATCACGATCAACCTGATCGTCGGCGTGCTCGAAATGCCTCTGGCGGCGCTGCTGGTTTCGACCCTGTTGGTCGGGTACGTCCTCGGCTTGCTGACAACTGCCCTCTGGAAAGTGCGCTCGTGGCGTTCGCAGGCCCTGGCGGCGCGGCGGCACGCCAGCGACGCCACCCAACCGAGCGCCGCCTCGACTGGACCGGTCGATGCCCTGGGCGGCAACCAACGCAATTCGATATAGTCATTGACCAGGAACGAACCCACGCCATGGATTTTGTGGCTTTCGATTTTGAGACTGCCAACAGTCGCGCCGATAGCGCTTGCCAGCTCGCCGCCGTGCGCATTCGCAGCGGGCAAATCGTGGCTGAGCGGAGTTGGCTGATCCGACCGCCGCGGCTGTATTTCTCGCCGCGCAACATCGCGATTCATGGCATCCGCCCCGAACAAGTCGCTGACGCGGCCACGATGGAGCAAGTCTGGCCCGAGTTCCTCGAACTGGCCGACGGCGAGGTCCTGGTCGCGCACAACGCCCGCTTCGACATGGGCGTGCTGGTCGCCAGCCTGGCCGCGTATGACGTCGCCTGCCCACACCTGGAGTTCTCTTGCACGCGAGCGATCGCTCGCCGCGCCTGGCCCGGCCGCAGCGGCTATGGCCTCAAGCCGCTCGGCAATTGGCTGGGAGTCGACTTTCGGCATCACGACGCGTTGGAAGATTCGCGGTGCTGCGCGCAAATCGCCCTGGCCGCGGCTCGCGTCTCCGAGGCGCAGGACTTTCCCGACCTCGAACGGCGACTGCGGCTGACGCGCGGGCGCACCAGCCTGGGACAGATCAGCGGACCGCGCCTCATCGGCGGCAACCGCGCGCCCGCACGGTCGCGCTACCTTTCCAGCGATCCGCCGGGCTGGATGGCCGGGCAGGCCGCGGCGAGCTCCGTCGAAATCGCTCCGACCTCTCCGGTTTCGGCGAGCGCGCAAGCCGCTGCCAATCCACTCGCCGAAGCGGCCCAAGCAGCCGTGCAACAGGCGCCGCCGAGCGTCTTTGAACATCGCCGCAGCCCCAGCCGCGGCCAGCTCGATCCGCACGCCGTCCTCACCGCCGCCGCCGGCTCGCAGCCGCTGGCCGGCAAGCGGATCGTGTGCCTGGGCTCGCTGCGAGGCCTTTCGGCAATCGAAACCGGCCAATTGCTGGAGGCTCTCGGAGCCACCTGGCAACAGCAGATCTCCGCCGACACCGATTACGTCGTGGCGTGCAGCGGGATGCTGATCGAGGAAGCCAACCGCATCATCGCTTCGGAAACGGAAAGCTGCGCCCCGCCCTCGCCTCTTCCGGCACAGCCGACGATTCGCTTGCTGAGCGAACGCCAGTTCTTGGCCCTGCTGCCCGGCGGCAAGGCCGCAGTGCGCTGGTGAGCGGGCCGCTGGTGAGCTGGCCGCTGGTGAGCTGGCCGCTGTCAGGGGGCCGATGTGAACGCCCGAGTCTACTTCAAGCGTTCTTGGACACCCGGAATGATTCGGGCGGCGTTGCCAGAGTAAATCTTGCGCAGCACCTCGTCTGGCAGATGCACGCCGTAGATTTGCCAGAGCCCCTGCGGCGGAATCTCTTTCTCCGAATAGGGAAAGTATTCATCGCGAGTTTCAAAGAATCGCCAATAGCGGCTGTACCGCAGCTCCGGCCACGGACCGTCGGTGCCGAACAGCACACGGTCTTGATACTTGATTAAAAAATCGCGAGCCGTATACGGTTGGCGTCCCAGTTCGCTGATTCGCGACGCGGTCTCGACAAACATATTTGGATTCGCGTCCAACCACTGCGCGGTCTGCTGCAAGTCTTCGGCATCGTTGGCCATGTGCGCCGCGATGAAGGTCGTTTGCCGATGGCTGGCGATCACGCGATTGCGCGCTTCGAGCAGACTGGACCGCGAAGGATATTTGTCGGGGGGGAAGTGCCACTCGGGATGCCGGGCGAGTTCCTCGTAGCGTTCGTTGCGGGGCGTGATCGGTTCAAAGAACGCGCTCGGATCGGCCGTGTGCATCAGCACGGGCAAGCCCAGCCGCCCGCAGGCGTCCCAAATCGGCGACCAGCGCGGGTCGTCGATCGCGGCCAGCGAACCGTCGGGGTTGCGGACCTCCAGGCCCAGCGACTTGAAAATCTTCAAACCGCTGACGCCCTTCTTTTTGGCTGCCTCCAGTTCCAGGACGATGCGGTGGACAAAGTCGGGGCGTTGGCAATCCCACGTCTCGGGGCGATCGGCTTGTCCGCTGCCTTGCCAGTCGATGTTGGCAAAGATGACGAAGCGATCGCGGTACTTGGTCCACAGATACGCAATGTGCTCGTCCAGTTTGTTGCCCAGACCGCCATCGAGGCTGACGACAACAGAGATCCGGTTGCGGTCCATCAGCTTGACAAAGCCGTCCAGCGCGGCGGCATCGTGGTGCAAGCGAATGCGAAAATGGGAGTGGCAATCGACCACCGGAAACTTGGCCGACGCTAGCTCGGTTACAGCCGTCTTCAGCTGCGGCTGGGGACGAAACTCAGCCAGTGGCAAGTCGATCGCAGGGGGACTTTGCGAGGCTGCCGTCGAGGCAAGGGCCCACATCAGCAGCCAGGCTGACAGCAAGCCGCCCACGCGATTTCGGCCATGTGTCAGCCGAAACCGACCCAACAGAAAGAATCGAAAACCACCGCCCATTTCCAAAAATCCCATAACGAAACGATGCTACCGGTTCGAGCGGCCAGTCCGATCCCGCGCCAATTTCGGCGCGACGTACTAGAATAAGTCGGTGTTTGGTGGCTTGTGGTGGCCTCCAGACATCGCCCCAGCCCGCGCCCCCGGACGCCTACTCGATTTAACTCACCTGCATGTCATCCGATTTTACACAGCAACAAACCGTCGGAGAGCTGCGTCAGGCGGAGCGGTTGAGCTTGCAGGCTACCGTCCCACCAGCGGAGGTCCCGGGCGTCCGCATCGAACGGCTGTTGGGACAAGGGGCATTTGGCCAAGTCTGGATGGGCCGCGACCTGAACACCGGCCGCGAGGTGGCCATCAAATTTTATCTCCACCGCGGCGGAGTGAACTGGTCACTGCTGGGCCGCGAGGTCAAGCATCTGGTCAATATGTCGACCGGGCGTTTCATCGTTCAGGTACTGACCGTCGGCTGGGAAGCTGAACCGCCTTACTACGTCATGGAATACCTCGAGAACGGATCGCTCGAGGACCTGATCCGCCGCCGCGGGCGATTGGGCGTCAACGAGGCGGTCGCTTTGTTTCGCGAGATCGCCGAAGGGCTTAACTACGCTCACGGCAAAGGCGTTTTGCACTGCGATTTGAAACCGGCCAACATCCTGCTCGACCACGACTGGCGGCCGCGCCTGGCAGACTTTGGCCAGAGCCGCATGTCGCACGAACAGTCCCCCTCGCTGGGCACTCTGTTCTACATGGCCCCCGAACAAGCCGACCTGGCTGCGTCGGCCGACGCGCGGTGGGACGTTTATGCTCTGGGGGCGATCCTGTACACGATGCTGGTAGGCTCGCCTCCCTACCGCAATCCCGAGGTCGTTGAAACGCTCGACTCGGCCACATCGCTACCGGCCCGGCTCGAGCGTTACCGGAACGCGATTTTCGATTCCCCCTTTCCCAAGCAACACCATCGGCAGCCCGGCGTCGACAAGGCGCTCTACCACATCGTCGATCGCTGCTTGTCCAAGCAGCCCGACGAGCGCTACGCGAACGTGCAGCAAGTGCTTGAAGATCTGGCGCGACGCGAGAGCTCGCGCTTCCGCCGGCCGCTGTACCTGCTGGGGATCGTCGGGCCGCTGCTCTTGCTGCTGATGATGATGTTGTTCTTCGTCCGCGGCATCTCGCTGGCCAAACGGGAGTCGCTCGAGCGGGTCGAGCAGTGGGCCCTGCGGAGCAACGAGTTCGCCGCCAAGTTCGCGGCGCGGACGCTGGAAAGCGAAATTGCGTCGCTGTTTCGCAGTGTTACCGACGAAGCCCAGCGCGGCCGCCTGGTCGGCTTGCTCGAAACGACGGTCGCCGAAAATCGGGAATTCTTGACCGCGCTGGCCAACGGCATGGAGACCGACCAGCAGCGCACCGCCTTTCTGCAGTCGCCTGCGCGGCAGGCGCTCGAGGAATACATTACACAGCGATTGAGCTTGCTGGCTCACCGCGTTCCGGATCGCGAACAAGCGGCTCTTTTCAGCAGCCTGTTCGTGCTCGATAGCAGCGGCAACAACCTGGGCATCTCTTTTCTGGAATCGGAGGATCGCCTCGAGCAGAGTCCGGTGGCGCACAACTTTGCCTTCCGCAGCTACTTTACGGGCGAGCGCGCCGACGCGATCTCGCGCGCGGCCCGCCACCGGCCAACCGAACATGCACATTTTTCAGCCAGCTTCCGCAGCACCAGCACCGGCAAATGGAAAGTCGGTATCAGCTGCCCCATCTGGCCCGAGGATTACCACGATACCAGCGACACGCCGCCGGCCTCCGGCGACACGCCTTCGGGCTCGGGCGACGCGACGCCGGCCGGACCGCAGCGGCCGCTGGGCGTGATGGTGCTGACGATCAATCTCGGCGACTTTCAACTCCTGGCCGGTGAAGCCGACGACGACGAGGCGAATCGCTTGGCCGTGCTGGTCGACGGCCGAGAAGGGAACCAGCAAGGCACGCTCCTGCAGCATCCCCTGCTGAGCAACCCCGAGGTCCGCACCTCGACGCTGCACGATTCGACGCTCTTGCCGCCGATCGATCCTCGGCAACTGTCCAAGCTCCGCAGCGGTGGCTTGCGCGATTACCGCGATCCGGCTGCCCAGCATCCGCTGGGCGCACCTTACCGCGGCGAGTGGATTGCAGCGATCCAGCAGGTCTCGCTGCCATCGCTTGATGAGGTGCATGCCGACACCGGCACGGATTTATGGGTGTTGGTCCAGGAGAGGGCCAGTCGCGCGCAGGAGCCGGTGCACCAACTCGGCAGCCGTCTGCAAAACGAGAGCATGATCGCCCTGGTGACGGTCGTCCTGGTGATCTGCGTTCTGTGGTACTTTGTGTTCCGGTTGAGTGAAGTGCGAGAATTTTCTCCGGCTGGGTCGGTCGCACCCAATGCGTTAAATTATCCAATATTGAAGTCGACGATTGATCACGACTAGAATACCGGTCGACTCTAAGGAATCTGCATGCTCGGGCACGGATCAGCCTCCGCCGTCGGTGTGCACCCACATAAGGAAGCACCAAAAGGAAGCGCCGTGGACGCAATTGAGAGTATCTTGCTTGAGAAGCTCGCCGCGATGTTCGGCGGCCAACCTAAACTTTCCGATTCGCTGCTGCTGTTAGGAGTCGACTCGGTCGGGATGGCTGAGTTGACTTTCGACATCGAAAAGCAGTTCGGCATTCGGGTCGATGATGCCATTCTCGATGTCGACACGGTAGCCGACCTGGCGGCCTACGTGCGTCAAAAGCAAGCCGGGTCATCGGCCAGCACGCATTGACACCCGGCAGCGGACACAGCCGATTCTCGGCTCCGCCCGGGCCCTTATGTGCATCGGCACAAGTCACTTGTGCCAACCCGATTAAAAGCCGCTCATCTCATCGTCGTCGTCCGAATCGGGGTGCAGCGGATCATCGCTGTCGAAGAAGAAATCCCCGAGACCTAACGGGAGACTGTTCGCGCCGAGCTCGCGTTGTTTGCGTTTGGCCAGAGAATCGAGGTTTAGCGCATCCTCGCCCAAGCAGCGCTCGAGGGCTTCGCGCCAGGCGCGATCCTTGCTGACCGGGTGATCGCTTTCCTGAGCCAAACGTTTGAGCGCGTAGCGCAGCAGGTTCAGCCCATCCCGGGCGGAGAAGTCGAGTTTCAATTCATGCGAGCGCTGCAGGAATTCGACCGTCAGCGCCAACATCTCGGGCTCGGCGAAGGGCAAATGGTATTGCAGGATCGCAAGTTCGTCCTGCCGCGTCGGAAAACCGAGCGGCAAGGTCGGCTGCAGGCGACTGAGGATATAGTCGGGGATTTCGTAGGTCGAATCGTCCTGGTTCATCGTCACCGCGCAGCGAAAGTCGCGGTGGGCATGCAACACGACGCCAGCCACGATCGACTCGACGTAGCGCCGCTGATCGAGCAGCGGCGCCAGGCTCGCCCATGACTTTTCGTTCATGCGATTGCCCTCGTCGAGCACGCACACGCCGCCGCGAAGCATGGCGGTGACCAACGGGGAAGCATGGTAGGCAATCTTGCCTTCGTGGCTGAGCACCGGCGTGACCAGCAAATCCTCGGGCCGAGTATCGGCCGTGCACTGGAACACGTACAGTTCCTGCCCGCGCATGCGGGCCGCCGACATGGCCAGAGCCGTCTTGCCGATTCCCGGCACCCCGACCAAGCGCGGCGTCAGCGGCAGATCCTGGTCGTCCACCACCAACCAACACGCCAAGAGCTGATTGAGAATTTCTCGCTGACCGATCCACTCGTTCGTATTGCTCAGAGGCGCACTCAGCTTGAGCTGCACCGAGTTAATCTCGACGACGTCATCACACTTCATAACTGCTTCGAACTTTCCGGACATGCGTAGCGGGCAAAAGGTGCACAGTTAACAGACCATCAGCAACCAGACTATCCGCGTCCAGAGCGGCCGGGCGAAGGCTCTGTACCTCCCAATCTAACACTGTATCTGCCAATCTAACCTTGCGTGGCTACCGAGCCTAGACAGTGTCGCAAAACAGCCACGGCTCTCCGCCCCAATACCAGCGCAGCGGCCAGCGCATCGCTAGGAAGTGAGGCGACGCGCCGGGGTGCCGCTGTGTCCCCTCACTTTTTCACGCGACTCTTTTGGGCTGGGTGGCTAGCGAGACGCAGACGAGCGTGGCGAATGCCAGCGGGATGGTGATGATGCCCGGCTGGCTGAACGGCATCGGGGCTGAGGAGGGATCGATGTTGTAAACCTTTTCGAACGTGTCGCTCGAAAGCAGGATCCAGCCGAGCGAACTGAACATGCCGACGACCACGCTGGCGATCACCCCTTGCCGAGTCGTTCGGCGCCAGAACAGCAACATCACTAAGGCCGGCAAATTCGCGCTGGCGGCAACGCTGAAGGCCCAGCCGACGAGGAAGCCGACGTTCAGCTTTTGCCACCAGATGCCCAGGGCGATCGCCAGAATGCCGACAACGACCGAGGTCAGCTTGGCGATTCGCACCTGTTCGTGTTCGGTCAATTTCAGCCCGCCGACGCTCAACAGCAGATCGTGCGTGACCGCTCCGCTGGCCGCTAAAATCAGGCCGCTGACGGTCCCGAGCACAGTCGTAAAGGCGATGGCCGAGATGATCGCGAACAACCATTGGTTGAGGCTCTTGGCCAATAACGGCGCCGCCATGTTGCTGTCGCTCACGTCGAGCGAACCGCTGGTCATCGCGCCCAGTCCGAGATACAGAGTCAGCACGTAGAACAGCCCGATACTGGCGATGCCGACGATCGTACTGTTGCGAGCCGCAGCTGCGTCGCGAACCGTGTAGTAGCGAATCAAAATATGTGGCAGCGATGCGGTGCCACCAAAGAGCGCCAACATCAACGAAATGAAATTGAGTCGATCGTTCCAGTTCGTTCCGCGAATCCCTTTGAACATCGAGGACTCGCCGGGGCGGAGGACTTGCTTGCCCTCGGTGGGCTTTTGGAAGTACACGACGGTAGTTGTCCCGTCGGCATGCACGATCGGTTTGCTGGCACCCCAGAGGACCACGCGGCTTTCGCCGAGGACGCGAAAGAAGTCGAGCGGCCCGAGAGCTCCGGTCCGCTCCACGCCACCTGGCAAGGCTTCGAGGTGACCGACCGGATGCAGTTCGGCTTCGCCTTTGACGCGTCCCATCGGCTGGCCGTTGACTTCGATCTTTTGACCAGACTTGTCCAGTCGCACGGTCTGCGCTTCGCGCAGTTCGACCGACTCGCCACCGGCCGACGCGGCCGCAGGCAACACGCTGAAAACCTGAATCGTCCCTGCGTGGTTCAAGCGAACGAAATTGGACTTCTCCCAGCCATCGTCGGCTTGGGCAACCGAGTAACCGCCGACACCATGCGGGCTTAAATCCGTGCCCGGCGTTTGGAGAATCGATTTCGGCAGCGGTCCCAAGCGAGCAAACCGATGGCCGTCGACGCCGCCATCCTCGACTTCAAAGCCGCGCATCAGCAGCAATACGGTCAGCACGCCACTGAAAAAGACCAGCAGCGTCCCTTTCAGGAACTGCACCCAAGTCGTCGAAACCATGCCCGCCGTGACGACGATCAGAATGACCACGGCACCGACCAGCACGACTCCCGCCCAGTGCGGGAAATTCAGCAGCGGCTGCACCAGCGCACCGGCACCGACCATCTGCGGAATCAGGTAAAAGACGCTCACCGCCAGGGTGCTGATGCCGGCGGCCAGTCGGATGCCGCGCGAGCCGAACTTGGCGTCCAGCGCATCGGCGAAAGTGAACTTGCCCAAGCGCTTCATCGGCTCGGCGATCACGAACAGCGCCACAACCCAACCGGCCAGGAAACCGATCGAGTACAGGAAGCCGTCGTAGCCGGCCGTCGCGATCATCCCGCAAATGCCCAGGAACGAGGCGGCCGACAGATAGTCTCCGGCAAATGCGACGCCGTTGACGAACCACGGAATCTGCCCGTGCGCCGCAAAATAGCCCGCCGACGTTTTGGCGCGACTGCCGAGATAAAAGCTAACTCCCAGAGTGATCGATACGAACAACGCGAAGACGCCGACAGCCAAAGGGGAAAACTCGTAGATCATGGTCTGGCGCGGTTTCGAAATAGAGAATGAGGAGGGAACGGGAGCGGGACGGCCGGATTTGGACGGTGGCGCAGCGGCCGCGGCTCTAAGCGTTTCGTTGTTTGACGCCGCCGTAGATGATCGCCAGCAGCAGGGCCAGCGCGATCAAACCAAAGCCGTAGACGACCGCCAGATTCAGCCCGCCGGGCAGGAGGATTTCGAACCAGTCGCAGCGGAACGCGCTGATCAGCACAAAGCCGGCATAGAAAGCCAGGTAGATGCCGAAGAGCGTTAGGCCTAACCGCGAGGCGCCCGCCGCGCCGTCGGCATTCGGTTCTAGCTCGCTCGATTCGGTCTGCTCAGGGGAGGGTGTCAATGCAGATCTCCTTGCCGGGCCGTGAACAAGAAAAGCAAACGCTGCGAACACGAAACGAGGACGCTCGAACAATCCTTGGTATCGGAATGCTCGGCGTCCTCGAATAGCTTAACTAACTTTGCTAGCAGACCGGAGACTCGTGCGGTCAAGGAGCAAGACTATTTCTTGCGGTGGCGAATCCGGGCGCGCATGCGCCGTTTCTTGCGACCGATCTTGCGTCTACCTTTCCCAGTCTTCTTTACACCCACGAGCTCGACCTCCCGATCATGATAATGGTTGTTGATCTATGCAATTGGCGAAGCCCAATAGAGTACCACAGCCCCCGCCCCTTGGGCAAGGGATTGTTCCAAGCCCAACAGGCCGGGTCACACAAGCGACCGCGCAAGTCCGCCCCCCCTCGCCCCGCTTCGGGGAGAGGGGGCCGGGGGGTGAGGGGCAAGCGGTACCAACACGGCTTCGACCAAACCGCAAGCGCGCTCGAAGAGGTTCAGGACAGCCGAGACGGCTGTCCTACCCGCATGACCCCAACGGCGTTTGCGAACGGAGCAGACATCGATATCCAGGATGAACAGGATGATTAGCATTCATCCTGGCTGACTATCCGAACCCTATATCTCATTCCTCCTCGTCCGCCGGCGGCGACGTTTTTTCCTTGGCGTGGCCGGTCGGCGGCGGCGCGGGCGACGGTTGGTCGTCGAGGCCGAGCTGGCTGATGCGGCGCAGGAACCGTGGGCGGCTAATGCCCAACAGTCGGGCCGCTCGGGCGCGGTTGCGGGGCGATAACTTCATCGCGCGCTGCAACATGATCCGCTCTAGGTCCAGCAAAACCTCATCCAGCGAGATGGCTTCGATCGGCGGTTGCTTGCCACCGGAGAGCGTGCCGCCGAAGGTGCGAACCTGCAGTGGCAAGTGCGCAGGCTGGATCGTCGCCGTCAGCACGGCGCTGGCGAGCATGTCGCTGGCCGCTTGCCGCATCTCGTCGACGTTTCCCGGCCAGGGATAAGCCTCGAGCAATTCCTGCGTAGCCGGAGCGATGCCGGGCAGGCGTCGGCCGCTGCGCTGGGCAGCCGCGGTCAGGCAATGCTGGACCAACGGCGCGATGTCCTCGCGCCGCGAAGCCAACGGAGGAATCTCGATCGCCAAGGTGCTCACCGCGTGCACAAAGCGACGTGTCAGTGGCCCTCGACTGGCCAGTGCGTCGAGCGACAGTGCGGAGGTCGCGATGACGCCAACGCTGGGCAGGTGTTCGGCGAGCCACGACTCGAGCAACTGCAGCGTTGCGTCGCTGGCGCGGTCGATCTGCTCGACCAGGATGTGCACCGTGCCGGGGGACGCTCCGGGGCGAAGCCTGCCAGAGCACGTCTCCAGCGCGCTGGTGAGACTTTGCTCGTCGACGATCGAGCAATCAATCGGAAAAACTTGGGCCGCTGCCACCGGCACGCCCAGGGCG
>JBQCJB010000577.1:0-2206 GCA_051953155.1 Aureliella sp.
TATACCGGCGCGTTCGATGCCCGCGAAGACTGCCTTTCAGAACAACTAATCATGAGCAGCCACGGTCCGGTGGCGGCGCTGGCCGCCACGCGGGTAACGGGGCCTTACGGTCTGGCGACGCTCGCCAGCGGCATGCTCGAGCAGTGCTATGTCCAGCGGGCCGAGTCGCTAGGCGAAGCCATCCTCCGCGCAAAGCAAGACATGTTGCAGCCGGCCGTCGGCGAGCCTGCCGCGCCCTCCGCTGCGACCGCCCCTTCGGACCAAGCCTCAGTGGCCGACGCTGGCGAAGCCGGGCATCCGGCGGCAACCAAGGGCGACCCGCAAATGCAGCTGATCACCGCAATCGCCACCGCCCTGAGCCCCGCCGGCCATGACCTGCAGGCCGAGCGACAAGAGCATGTCTGGCAAATGAACTTGTTGGGCGACCCCTTGCTCCGCCTGCACCATCCCGCTCCGGTCACCGTCACCGCTACGCCGCGCGTGGCTCCTGGACAGACAATTTCCGTCAACGGCCAGTCCGCCGAGGCAGGCCGAGTCCTCGTAGAATTGGCGCGGCCGCGCGACAAGACGCCGCGTGATCTGTATGTCGCCGGCGCTTTCACGGCCGACGCGGCAGTCCGCGACAAGATGCAGGCCAGCTACGCTCAGGCGAACCGGCGGGAGGTCATCCAGCAAACGCTCACGCTGGCAACTCCCGGGCGATTCGCTTGCGACTTGCCGACCGCTGCCGACTTGCCGGCAGGCCGTTACGTGGTCCGAGTGTTTGTCGAAGGGGCTCAGACATGCGCGGCGGGCTCGACCGAAGTGCTAGTCCGAGCTCCGCGCAAACCCTAACAGCGATCCGCCCTCGGAGAACGCGGGCCTCACTTGATCGCACGCTGCCGATCAAGCGTCTCTAGATTACACGCCGCTAAAATCACGCGTCTTTAGATGACTGGGGGGACGCGGAAGCACTCTTCATCGTGCTGCGGCGCATTGGCCAGCGCGGCGTCGCGCGGCAAACTTGGCTGCACCGCGTCCTCGCGCAAGACCGAATGCAGGTCCATCGCGTGAGCCAGCGGCTGGACGCCATCGGTATTGACCGACTTGAGCTGCTCGACCATCTCGACGATGCGGCTGAGCTGACCGGCTAGAGGGGCCAGATTCTCCGGCGCGACGTGCAGTTTAGCCAGCCGGGCGACTTTCAGCACTTCCTCGGGCGAAATGCTCATGGCACTACGCCTTGGGAGCGGTCGGCAACTGGAAAGGCTTTTGCTTGACAACCTTGCGAACGACGCCGCTGCGGATGCACTGGGTGCACACCTTCAGCGACTTGTGCTGGCCGCCGGGCAGTTCCACCTTCAGCGTTTGCAGATTCGGGCGGAACTTGCGGCGGGTGATGCCGGTGACCTTGGTACCCACGCCACCCAAGTACTTCGCCTTACCGCGGATTTCGATAGAGTTTCCAACCGACGCGGTTTTGCCGCAAACTTCACAATGGCGTGCCATGAATGGTCGCTCCCAAATCTCTGTCAATCCAAGCGTCTCTTTAGGACAGTGGCGTCCCGAGGATCGGCCACCCGAACGGCAAAGTATACCTGAAGCCAGCCAGGCCACAACGCCATTTTGCTGCACGCTGGCAGCGACTCATCGGCCAACTTCCCGAGGCCGCACCAGCGCTCCGCCACGGACTGCCCGCGATCAGGCACCGTCGGGGGGAACGGAGAACCGCAGACTGACGCGCGAACCGCCGCCGCCGGGGCGAGAATCGATCGCCAGGTCGATATGGGCTTCGGCCGCCCGCTGCCGCATACTGCTCAGACCATAGTGCCCAGGATATGCGGCGCCCGGATCGAAGCCTCGGCCGTCGTCGGTGATGTCGACTTTGAACTGACCATCCGGGCTGGTGCCGAGCACGAGGTTGATACGCTCGGCGCCGCTGTGCCGGACGGCATTCACCGCAGCCTGCTGCACGATCCTCACGATCGTCCAGGCGAACTGCGGCGGCAACGCCGGCCAAGGCTGCTCCGGCCGGCAGAAGTTGAGCGCAGGCCGACCCTGCTGAGTTTTGCGGCCGAGCACGTCGACGGTCGTCGCCAGCGTCTCGACCACATCCACGCTGCCGTCCGGACAGGGGAGCCCCTCGAGGAATCGGATCAGTTGTCGGCCTTCCTCCGATGCCTGGTTGAGGTACGAAAGAATTTGCGTCAGCTTGCTGGCCAGTTCA
>JBQCJB010000578.1:0-2787 GCA_051953155.1 Aureliella sp.
CGTCTTGATAACCAAAGCCTTCGGACCAGACGACGCGGTCGCCATCGACCAGGGCGATGGAGAAGGCGGGCAAATCCTTCGCAGCGACTTCGTACTCGATCGCCGATCTCAATTTTTTTGGTGCTGCAGCCTGGTCGCTCGACCGCGCAGCTGGTGACTGAGCCTTTGGCGAATCAGCTTTTGATGAATCAGTTGCTGGTGGCTCGGCCGCCAGTAAGCTGGTCGCTGTCGCCCTGGGCTGGCCAGCTGCTGCCAGGCCGATAAACAAGATTCCGACAAATGCCGAGAGCGCCGTTCGAATCATAATGGCCTCGTTTAAAACCGGGGTGCCGATTCAGCCCAAGCATCCGCCGCTGAGTCGGCAATATTCTTGTCCGGCCGGGGCGCGAAAGGAATCCGCCAAGTGCCGAAGATTTTCGAATTAAACTGACGGTTTGCCTGCCGAGCTTTCTTCAAAGAAATTTCCCCACCGATACGAGAGAGCCACCTGAGATGAAGCTGCGTCTTGTTTGCGCGCTGTTGCCGCTGTTGTGTTTGTCGATGTTGCTCGTGCCCGCCGAAGCGGCTGGGCGCTCGCAAGTTTTTCGCGGCTCTTGGAAAAGCCAATCGACCGGGCACACCGGTCCGATGCGCGTGCGGATAACACCGCGCGGCGACGGACGTTACGATGCTCGGTTTACCGGGCGGTTCGCGGTGATCATTCCTTTCACCTATCGTGTCGAACTGACGGCGACCTGTTGCAGCGGCGGCGTGCAATCCCTTGCAGCCCACAAGCGTCTCGGGCCTGTGCTGGGTTCTTATGACATGTCAGCTCAAATGACGCCCAGTGGCCTGTGGGGCAATTTCCAAGCGGCCGGCGACACCGGCACCGTCTCGATGCGCCGCGTGCGTTGAATCGGCGACGAGACCTCTGCGGACGACTCAGGCGGTCGGGAATGACGCCGTTGGGCGTTCGACTACTGGCAGCGCTCGGCCGTTGTGGGGATACTACGCTTTGCCCCGCGCGATCCCACCGCGCGTTTTCATGAGGCGACGGACCGACCCCATCGACATGGATTAAAGCCCCGGCGACGTGCGCGGGGGCTTCGCCGTCAATTTTTCAAATGGTTCCTGTGAATAAGGTGAAGCAATGACGCGATACGTAACAGGCTGGCGACACATGCAGTGTGCTTTGCCAGTCGTGCTATTGAAGTGTTTCTGCGGGATGTTGCTCGCGCTGGCCGTGGCCGGCCGAGGACAGGCTGCAGATCCGCTCGATTGGCCGATGTGGCGCGGACCTGAGATGAATGGCATCTCGCGTGAGAAAGGGCTGCCCGACAAGTGGTCACCCAAAGGTGAAAACCTGCTGTGGATGAAACCCGAGTACGCCACGCGCTGCACCCCGATCGTGATGAACGACAAACTGTACTTCGTCTGTCGCGATCAACCGGAAACGACCAAGGAAGGGGAGAAAACCGTTTGCCTCGACGCCAAAACAGGCGAGCTGATTTGGGAGAGTGTGCACAACGTGTTTCTCTCCGACGCACCGGCCGAGCGCGTCGGTTGGTCGAGCGTCATCGGCGATCCGACCACTGGCAACGTCTTCGTCTTGGGACTGGGATGCCAGTTCCAGTGCCTGGCCGGCGATACCGGCAAGGTGCTGTGGGAACACTCGATGAGCGAAGAGTACGGCATGCTGAGCACCTACGGCGGCCGCACCAACTTCCCCGTCGTGTATGAAGACCTGGTGATCATCAGCGGTGTCATGACCCAGTATGGCGAGAACGCCATCCCTGCGCATCGTTTCGTTGCGTTTGACAAACGCACCGGAGCTGCGGTGTGGTTCATCAGCACGCGTCTGCGGCCCGAGGACACCACCTACAGCACGCCCGTGTTCACTGTCTTCAACGGTCAAGCGGCCATGGTCGTCGGAGCTGGAGACGGTTGTGTGTACGCTTTCCAACCCCGCACCGGCAAGACGATTTGGAAGTACGAAGCCTCGACCCGCGGCTTGAACGCGCCGCCGGTCGTCGTCGATAACGTCGTCTACTGCGGTCACGGCGAACGCAACAAGAGCGATGCTACGATCCTCGGCGCCATCTTCGCATTCGACGGTCGCACCGAAGGAGAAATTCCCGAAGACAAATTGCTGTGGAAGATTCCTAAGAAGACCATCAGCCGCAGCGGCGCTCTGGTCGTCGGCGATCGGGCTTATTTCCTCGAGGACGGAGGTCAGCTGATCATCGTCGACCGATCCAGCGGCAAGATCGTCGGTGAAAAGAAGCTCGGCCGGATCATGTTCGGTTCGCCCGTGTATGCCGATGGCAAGATCTACGTCGGCGAAGCGACCGGGAACTTCTGGGTTCTCAAGCCCACGGACAAGGGAGTCGAGGAAGTCTCGCGCGTGCGGCTCAACGGCGAAGAGATCCTGGCGTCGCCGATCGTCTCGCATGGCCGCATCTATTTAGGGACGACCAGAGGCTTGTACTGCATTGGCAAAGAGGGCGCCGAGCCGAGCGCTGACCCGATCCCCGAACAGCCCGCCGAAACGCCGCGGGACGACGACCGGGAGATCGCCCACATCCAGATCGCGCCGGTCGAAGCCATGGCGACGCCCGACCAGGAGATCGCCTACCAGGTCCGCGGCTACAACAAGAACGGCCAGTTCATCAAGCTGGTCGACGCGGAGTTCTCGGTCGAAGGCCCAGGCAAAGTCGACGCCAGGGGAACGTACAAGTCGGGCGCCGACGCGGCTCAGAAGATCGTCAAGGTCACGGCCAAGAGTGGCGAACTGACCAGCGTGGCGCG
>JBQCJB010000579.1:0-9124 GCA_051953155.1 Aureliella sp.
ATCGTGCGACGTGGATCGCGCTCGGGCAAGCTGGCCGGTTCCTGCCAGTTGGCTCCCAGCCGCACGTTGTTCAAGCGGCCCGGTTCGAAAACCACGCGGTACCGTTGACGGCGCTTCGGACCACTGGCTCCCGAGTCGAGCAAGTGCATGACGCCCGCTTCATTGGCACACCAGGCCTCGATGCCTGCGCCACTGAATTGGAAGGCGACGCCACCGACTGAACTGTCAGCGCTCTGCCAGACCGCTGAGCTTTCGACGCTGTAGACGTCACAGGTCTTGACCTCTCCGGACGCTTCGCCAGCGGCCGCATCACCCACCAAGCGCATGCTGGGTTCATGTTCGGGCTCTGCTTCACCCGCTTCGTTTCGCCGGGCAGCGGGGCGGCGGCGGTGCGCTGTCGATTCCGGGTCGCGCGTGGCGTCATAGGCTTTCAGAGAATACCGCTCGACGGTCCATGAATTCGCGGCAGCGATGCGTTCGTAAGCTTCCCATAGGATAGCCGCCCTCGCGATCGGTTTGCCGAAGATCAGCACGCTGGCCGACTCCATATTGCGAGCTCGCCCGTCGAGCAGCCCGACGACAGCCGCACGGAGCTGAGTTTGTAAGCGATCGGGCAGCTCGAACAGTTGGTCGCGCGGAAGTTCACTGTTGCGGTACCAGCCAAGCATAATCTGCTGATGCTCGCGGATGATTGCTTGACTGGCCTCGGCCAGCGTATCGGCGATGCGTGTGTTGCGTTCGATGCTGACTGCGTTCTTTTGGATCTCGATTTTTACCTGCGCAGCCCGCCGCCCCTGCTTGACCTCCTTCAGCCTCTCGAACAGGTTGTCGTTGAGCCGCTGCAAACGCTGCGTTTCGTTCTCCAGATCGCGCAAGGGGCCGCACTGCATAGCCAGCCGCGCCATTCGCCCGAGAGCTTGCCAGCGATCGATGGCTGCCTCGGTACTTCGCCGCTGCTGCGGTCGATCCCCTTCCTCGCGCCGGGCCGCAATCGCCACCTCCCCTTCGCGCAGTTCGGCCCGCAGATGCCAGGCGCTGTTTGGCGCGAGTTGCGCTAGCTGGTCGGCCAGCGGCACAGCCACATGCCGTTCGATCGCCCGCCGCAGAGGCCGCGCTCCATACTTCGGCTGGTAACCCCAGCGGCAAATCTGGTCGATAACCTCCGGCGCGAACTCGAGTTCCACTTCGGCGTACTTCAGCCCCGGCCGCTCCTTTAGAAGATTCAGTTCGCGGAGAGCGATCTGGCGGACCACATCGCGCGGCAACGGTGAAAACGGCACGATCCGATCGATGCGCCCGAGCAATTCGGGACGCACGAAACGCTGGACCTCGCGCTCGAAGTGGCTACGCCAATCGCTGCCGCTCTCGGCAAAACCGAATCCATTGTCGCGGAACGACTCGACGCCCAGATTGCTGGTCATGATGACCACCGCATTGCGGAAGTCGGCCGGACGACCAAGCGAATCGGTCAGCCGACCTTCGCCCAACAGTTGCAGCAGCATGTCGACGACGGTCGCGTCGGCCTTTTCGAATTCGTCCAGCAGCACGACCGAGAAAGGTTGCTCCCGAATCGGCGAGGTCAACGTTCCGTCCCCTTCATCGGGGCGACCGATCAAACGCACCGCGGACCAGGGCGTGGCGTACTCGCTCATATCGATGCGCACCATGCGGCGGGTGTCGCTGTAGAGCAGCCCAGCAATCGCTTTGGCCATTTCGGTTTTGCCAACGCCGGTGGGACCGATGAACAACAAGGAGGCGAGCGGTCGGCCGGGCCGAATCATCCGCGTCTTGAGCGTCGCGATCAGGTTCACGACCAGATCCACCGGTTCACGCTGACCGATGACGTGCTGCGCGAGCCGCTGGCGAATCCGCTCGAGATCGATCGAGATCGAATCGTCCACCAGAAAGCGCGGCAACCCAGTTTGAGCAGCGAAGGCGCGGGCCACGTCGGCAGCACCGATCGCTGACGCCGGTGGCGAGTGTTCGAGAATCGACTTCATCAGCCTCAAGGGCTGGGCCGGCAGAGCGGAGTAGGTTGCGTATCGGCGATGCAAGTGGCTCAGTTCTTCGATGGCCGCGTCGTCAAAATGGCTGCGCTGCGAGGCTTTGCTTACCGCAGCCGCCGCGGACGTGTCGGCAGCTTGCCGCAGAATCGCTGCCAGTTCCTGCGGATTGGGCTCGGCCAGATCGTAGCGCACCATGGCCCGCAAGAGCAGCGGCTCTTCGCGCTCGACGATGGCAATCTGCTGTGGCGTGCACTCGGCAATGATCAAGAGGCGCCCGCGGGCCACGGCCTGACGAACCATCGAGGCGACGCCCGGGTTGCCATCGACCTTGCCGGCCTCCATCAATTCGACAACCGATCCCACATGGACAATCGCCTCGGTCGCATGGGCTTCGCGGATGAGCTTCAGGCAGCGTTCCTGCCACATGCCCATTCCGGACATGCCCGAGACCAATCGCGAACCGGTGGTCGACCAGATCTTGCGTCCACCTAGCCCCAGCTCCGCAGCCATCTGCACCAGGCGATGGACGAGGGCCGTTTTGCCGACCCCGGGGGGCCCGACCAGCAGCACGCTCTGAGGCAGCTTGCCGATCAAGTATTCGGCAACTTCGCGCGCCTGGGAGTCGCGACCGAAGACCGGTTCCAACTCGGCCTTGGTCAGATCGCTGGCCGCACTCCGAAGCGTCGCTGTTTTCTGGCGCGCACGAGTGCCAGTTGCAGTCTCGGCCGGATTGCGGTCGGCACCGATCGCGCTTTCGACGACGAGCGTTTCGTAGCGAAAGGAGCGCTCGAAGAAGCGCTGACGCACATCCCACAGATCAAACGAGTCGCCCAGCCGCAGGGCTGCGAGGCGGATTTGCTGGGCAATCACCTCGGGCGTGATCTCAGCAGCTTTGCCGAAGAGTTCGCAGCGCAGCGCTGGCACTTTGACGGCGCACATGTCGTCGGGCAGTTCCCAACGAAAGGTGTCCAGTTGCAGTTCCAGTGGCCTCTTCCAGGCCTGATTGCGCGAGGGTGGAAAAAGTTCGACGATCGTCCGCGACACCTCGGGCAAACCGACGAGGGAGTCCTGCATCAGCCACTTGCGCGGAGCGGCCCGCGCCAGTTCGCGAAGAGCTTTGGCGCGCAGCCGCGTGGCTACCTCTTTCCAGTCGCGACCGACGGCCCGTGAGCGCCACGGCGGCAGGAGCCGGGCGCTGAGAAACTGGCCGCCGATCGTTTCGATCTGGACCAACAAAACCGTTTGCACGGGCGTCGCTTTTTTAAACTTCCCAGCCCGAGCGATATTCCTTCGAGATCAAGCGGTTCGCCTCGGGAGCGTTGGTGACCTTGAGGTTTGCCGCATCCCACTCGATGGGCTTGCCGACGCGGTACGCAACGGTGCCTAGCAGGACCGTCTCGGTCAGGCCGCCTGAGTACTGGAAATTGCAGGTCGTCGGCGAGCCGTCGCGGCAGGCCTTGAGCCACTCTTTGTGATGGCCGATCGACCGCGGAATCGATTTCTCGGGCAACTGAACGTCCTTGAATTTTTCCGTCGGGAAAAAGCGGAAGGCATTGTAGTCGGCGAACATCATGCCCTTGCTGCCGACGAACATCAGGCCCGCGCCGGGCACCCGCTGTTCGAACAGCGTCTTGGGAATCATGTTGCCATCGTACCAGGTCATCTTGACCGGCGGTTTGCCGTCGCGCTCGGGGAACTGGTAACGCACGATCAAACCTTCGGGCGCGGTTTCCGGATGAACCGGCGGGCCTTCGGCTTCGATCGAGGTCGGATGGGTCAGACCCAATGCCCAGAACGCGAGATCCATGTAATGGCAACCCATGTCGCCGAGCGTTCCGGAACCGAAGGCCCACCAGCGGCGCCACTGGGCCGGATGGTAACGTCCTTTGGCAAACGGGCGCTCGGGAGCCGGTCCCAGCCACAGATTCCAGTCAAGATACTCCGGTGGTGGTTCGGTTTCGGTGGGCAGATCGCCGCCGCCCCAACCCTTGCCGACCCAGACGTGTACATCCTGGACGTCGCCGATGACGCCGCCCTGGATGATCTCGACCACGCGGCGGTAGTTTTCGCCCGCGTGAATCTGAGTTCCCATCTGCGTGGCCAGCCCCTTCTCCTTGGCAACTTTGGCCAACAGCCGAGCTTCGGCGACCGTATGCGTCAGGGGCTTTTCACAGTAGACGTGCTTGCCGGCGCGCAGCGCACGGATCGCGGCGGGAGCATGATGATGGTCGGCGGTGGCCACGACGACCGCGTCGATCTTGTCCCCTTCCTTGTCGATCAACTCGCGATAATCGCGATACGGACGCGCGGATTTGAACTCGGCCAGGCGTTGGTCGAGATAGTTTTTGTCGACGTCGCACAGCGCAGCGATGTTCTCGTGTCGCACTTCCTTGATGTCGTCGAGCGCGCGATTGGCTGTGCCGACGCATGCCAGGTTCAGCTTCTCGTTCGGGGATTTCGAAGGCGCGGGGGCTGCGCTGCTCCAATAACCTACCGAGCCGACGGCCACAGCCGCCCCGGCGACTTGCAAAACCTGCCGGCGATTGGGCATGGTCACTTTGTTGCTCATACGTTTTCCCTCAACTTTGGCCAGAGAGCCTGCATGAGCGAAGCCCGCGCGGCAGCCAATCCGACGCAAAAGATTGCTAAACAGAGATCGTTCCACAGACCCATATGCTAATCACCGGCAGGCCGCCGGAGCAACCACCCAGGCTCGCTACTGCAGCCACGCGTCGAGGTTCTCACGCACGAAGGCGTCGTCATTCAAATGCGGGTACGCGAGCAGCACGCGCTCAATCTCCTGCTCTTGGCCGGGACTGAGCCGTTCATCGGGCTCCAGGCACCAGGTCCCTTCCAGTAGGCCCTGGCGTCTGAGGACTTCGTGGATCCCCGCGATGCAGCCCCGGAAGCTGTTGGCCGCATCGAAAATCGCTGCGTTGGCATCGGTCAACTCGACGTGCAGTCGCAACAGATCGGCCGGCACCGAGTCCGCTTGTTGCGCTTGCCGGCACGCAGCCAGCAGTTCGACCGCGCGGCGCGTCCACACCGCCCATTGCCCCAGCAGCCCCCCCACGAAACGTCGCTCGACCATGTGACGCTCGATCAGATGTCGCTCGGCAGCACCCTTGCCGGTGACGAAGCGATAGGGGGTGAGCAGGTCGAGCCGCATCTTGTCGTCGTTGCCGGGGTAAAGCGCCACATCGGCGCGGCCTGACTCGGCTACCGCGCGCATCACCTCCAGCGTCTGGTAACGATTGAACGGGGCGATTTTCAGCGCCACCAACTGCTCGATCTGAAGCAAGCGTCGCCAAAACGAATAGGGCAGCACGCGGCCACCGACAGCCGGCTGGAGATAGAAACCGATGATCGGAATCACGCTAGCCACCTGGCGACAGTGGTCCACCAGTTCGTCTTCACTGGCTGACGCGAGCGCGCCCAGACTGAGCAAACCGGCATGGTAACCGCAATCGACGAGGAACCCGGCTTCGCCGACCGCTTGCTCCGTCGGGCCACAGATGCCGCCGATGCGCAGGGCTTCGGGCTGCCTGCCGCGGAGTTCCTCAGCGGCCAGTTCCATCACTGGACGGAACAAACCGAATCGCGGTTGCCGGATAGCGAACTGCGTCGTGTGCACGCCAACAGCCACACCGCCGGCACCGGCGTCGAGATAATAGCGCAGCAGCGCCCGCTGACGCCGCGGGTCGAAGCGTCGCTGCGCATCGAGCGCCAGCGGACAGGCGGGGATGACTTGCCCGGCCAGCAAGCGATCGCGGTATGGCTCAATCACTGCGGTAACTCCGATACTCGATGCAAGGGTCCATCGGTTCGCCCCTTCAAAACTTGCCGTCGCGGGCTTCGAAGTGCGTCGGCTTGTTCAGCAGGCGTCCGCCGCGTCGCGTCCAGGCTGCCACCGCTTCGATGAGTTCTTCCGTGCTGACGCGCGGCGCGCCCCACAGTTCGTAACCGCTTCGGGCATTGTTGAGCAAGGCAGTCGGCCCCTCGGTTCCCGTAAACCGCACCGACCGGCCGAGATGAGACGCCAGAGACATTGCTGTTTCCCGGATCGACAAGGTTTCCGGACCAGTCATGTTGATGACGCGCGGCGGCGACTGCAAAAAGTCGAAAGCCCGCAGCGCCATCGCATTGGCGTCTCCCTGCCAGATCGTATTGAAATAGCCCATCGACACGTCCACCGCTTCGTTTTGCCAAATGCGGTTGGCGATGTCGACCAGGACGCCGTACCGCAGGTCGCAGGCGTAATTCAGCCGCAGGATGGCCATCGGAATCGACCAGGTGCGGCTGAAATGTTCCAGCAGCCGTTCACGGCCGACGCAGCTCATCGCATATTCGCCAACTGGCTCGAGCCGATCGGTTTCGCGCGAGCCGCCGCTGGCCGGTTCGGTCAGGCCGTAAACGTTGCCGGTCGAGAACGAGACGATGCGGCTCTTGCGGTAGCGCCGGCACAAAAGCATCGGGACATAATCGTTCATCGCCCAAGTCAAACTGCTGTTTCCGCTGGCGCCGAATTTCATGCCGGTCATGAAGATGACGTTCGCCGCGTCGGGCAAGCGCTCGACTTGCGCTTCGTCCAGCAGATCACAGCGCACGGTTTCGATGCCATGCGTCTCCAGTTCCTGCTGCCCCCCGGAACTGAAGCGGGCCACGCCAATGATCTTCCGCGAACGCCCCGCGCGGTCGGAGGCTCGCTTGGCCATGCGCGCCAGCGTAGGTCCCATTTTGCCGGCGACGCCCATCAGGATGATATCGCCGTCCAGACGCCTCATCGTCTCGACGACCTCTTCGGTCGGCTCGCTCAACCGATCCTCGAGTTGTTTCTCGTCATCGCAGTCGCGCAGTGTGGCTTGCACCTATTATTTCCTTCAGTATTGGAGCTGGGATATCGGAGCTGGGGCTGTCGCGCGAGAGCTCTCCGACAGCCGGGCGGCCGATGGACTCGAGCGCGGTGGTCAGGGACAACCTAGGTGGTAACCGTTATAGCGGGAGCCAAGCGGCATTCAATCAATGGCTGGCTCGACTCACCAGCCAGTCAGGCCAGTTAGCGTCGGCGTCGGTGGTGACCTCCGCTGCGCTTCCGCGTTTTGCCTTGCCGCGGCGGAGGAGGCTGCAGAAACCAGAGCAGCAGGCCAACACCGCTCAGTCCGAGGAGGGGCCAGGCAACTGGAATGCTTTTATAGCCGGCCTCACTCTCAGGCGAGCCCATGTTGGCGTCGGGAGGGAACGGCGGTTCGCTGGGAGGATAGCCAACAGGTTGTCCGGCCGCGCCCGCATCATCGCCAGAGCCTTGGATTGGCGGCTGGCTGAAACGGATATGCGTCGTCTGAGTGGCGGCGGATACCAGTCCGAGAACGACCGCAGTGATAAACAGCAACAACCCGACTAGGCGAATGTGAGGCATGGCAAATCATTTCGTCGGCGGGCCGTGTGCGACAGGGATCGGTCTTTTACGCCTTGGGCAGGACTGGTAAATTGTCGGGGTTCCCCCAGAGGGTTCCGACAATTGGGTCGTTGCGCGCCGCAGGCTGTCGAGGAGTTTTACCAGATGCGTTTTGATTTCCGTTTCAGGGATGTGCTCGCTCGCACCATCATAGCTCTTGCCTGCATGTGCGTCTTGACTGGCTCGCGCGTTTCCCAGGCCCAGGATTGGGCTCGCAAGATGTTCGAAACGACGAGCCACGACTTTGGAGTCGTGCCGCGCGGGGCGAAGTCGGAGTTCGAATTCCGGCTGAAGAACTCGTACAAGGAAAATGTGCACATCGCCTCTGCCCGCAGCAGCTGCGCATGCACGCAGCCGCGAATTTCCAAGGCCGACCTGAAAACGTATGAGGAAGGCGCGATCATCGCCGAACTCAATACTCAGTCGTTCGTCGGCCAGCGCTCGGCGGTCGTCACCGTCGTTATCGACCGCCCGTACTACGCCGAAGTCCAGTTGCTGGTCAAAGGCAATATCCGCTCGGACATCGTCATCGAGCCCGGTGAGGTCCGCTTTGGTAATGTCGACGTCGGCAGCGGCCAATCGGCCGAAGTTCAGGTCTCGTACCAGGGCAGCGGCAACCGGGACTGGCAAATTACCGACGTCCGCAGCACCAACCAAAACCTCTCGGTCAAGCTCGACCCGCTGCGGGATGCGAGCGGTCGCACGTCGTACAACATGACGGTCAAGCTAAAAGAATCTGCCCCGGCTGGCGAATTGAACGATGAAATCCAAATCGTGACCAACGAACGCCAGTACAACCAGGTCACCCTGCCGGTACGAGCCACTGTCGTACCGCAGCTCTCGATCGCTCCGCAGTCGATCGAACTGGGCAGCCTCAAGCCAGGTGCCAAGGCGAACTATCGTCTGGTCGTCAAAGCCAAAGTGCCCTTCGAGATCAGCAAGATCGACTGCAGCGACGAGCGTTTTCGCTTCGAAATTCCTGAAGGGAAAAAGCCGGTTCAAATCATTCCGGTCAGTTTCGAAGCAGGCGACGAGGCGGGCGCTTTCAAGCGCACCATCACCGTCACTTCGACTCTTCCCGACGGGGCTTCGGCCGACGTCGTCATCACCGGCAACATCGCCCTGTAAGACTCCGCCGCCAAGCGTTTCGGCCAGATTAGAAGTCGGGCTGTGACATCGATGAACAGGAGTTTCAGGGGACGCCAGGTTCCGTGGAACTCAGCCCGGTGCGAGCAACTTGTTCGGGTTGCTCGCCCTGTGCATCGATGTCAAACCTGAGCGGCACGCGGAAAAAGGCAATCACACCGCCGTGCGAAGGACTTCGACGAGAGCGTCGGCCGTGGCGGCTACCGCGTAACGGATTTGCTCTTCGCTGTGCGTCGAATTGATGAAGAACCGCAGTCGCGCAGCGGATTCTTCTACCGCAGGATAGAGAATCGGCTGGACGTTGATGCCTTTTTCGAACAGCTTGCGCGACAGCAGCAGCGCGTGCAGCGAATTGCCCGTGATTACGGGAACGACGGCGGTTTGGTCCGAATCGCCGGTATTCAGTCGCCGGCGCTTGGCTTCCTCGAGAAACAGTCGCGCTCGGGCCTGCAAGGTGGCCACCCGCTCGGGACGTTTGCGCAGGACGCCCAGTGAAGCCAGGCTGGCCGCTGCGTTC
>JBQCJB010000580.1:0-2748 GCA_051953155.1 Aureliella sp.
CCTTCGACGTCACTCCTGCCGAATTGATTACCGCCTTGATCACCGAACGCGGCATCATCAGCCCGGTCAATCGCGAGAATATTTCGGCTCTGTTGGAACAGGATGATTCGGCAGCCTAACCGCTGCCCCGGCGGCGCTCGGCAGGGCACTCTTCGCGCGGTGAACTTGCCTAGGGTGCTTCGGACGCCGACGTCGATCGAGACTGGTTCGAAAACCATGCGTCAGGCCTTTTCGCCGGAGGATTTGCGAATCTTCGGTGATGCATTTCGTGCCTTAAACGCGAATTACTTGTGCCAA
Organism: Aureliella sp.; assembly: GCA_051953155.1. GTDB lineage: Bacteria > Planctomycetota > Planctomycetia > Pirellulales > Pirellulaceae > Aureliella. The sequence goes on from JBQCJB010000580.1 coordinate 298, forward strand.
CCAGCTCAGCAACGCCCGCATGTGCCACAGGGTGGAATTTAGGGGGCAGCTGGCACTACAATATGTGTTCCCCACACCCGCTCCCCCGCCCGCCGCCATCCCCTGCCCCGCTTACTCGAAGACACACGCGAAGCCTTGTTCATGTTTCGATGGTTCGAACCGTTATCGTATTGTCTCTGCGGCGCGTCCGGCTCGTCGAGCGCCCTGGTTCTCGCTCTGGTTTTGGTCGGCGGCATGAGCTTCTATGGCGACCCACTGCGCGCCGCCCCGCCGGAACCTGCCCAGCAGCGCGCCGGGACTGACGGGCCCAGCATTGACGCGCGAAATGCTGACGGGCCAAGTGCTAACTCGCGAGGAGCACAACTGGAAAAACAGTTCCAGCAGCAGATTGTGCCGCTGCTCGATCGTTATTGCCTGGAGTGCCATCAGGGGCAAGCGGCCGAGGCCATGCTCGACTTGAACCGCTACAAGCAAACGGCCGCCGTGGCGCGCGATTATCAAACGTGGGCCGAGCTGCGGGCGCGCTTGGAACTGGAGGAGATGCCGCCGAGCGACGCCCAGCCGCAACCTTCGCCCGAGCAGCGGCGGATGCTGATCGAGTGGATCGATGCCTTCCGCACCCATCAGGCCGACGCCGGCGCGGGCGACCCTGGACCGGTCCCGGTGCGGCGGCTGAGCAATTCCGAATTTAACTACAGCATCCGCGATCTGACCGGCGTCGACATTCGTCCGACCCGCGAGTTTCCCGTCGACCCGGCCAACGAAGCGGGGTTTGATAACTCGGCCGAATCGCTGACGATGTCTCCAGCCTTGCTGAACAAACTGCTCGCGGCCGCCCGCACGGTGGCCCAGCACATGGTGCTGACGCCCGACGGCATCGACTTTGCGCCGCACCCGGTCGTGACCGACACCGATCGCGACAAGTACTGCGTCCAACGCATCATCGATTTCTACCAGCGGCAGCGAACGGACATCGCCGACTATTTCTACGCAGCCTGGCAAGATCGCCCGGCCGAGAATGGTCCATCCTTGGAGCAGCGGGCCGCCGCCAGCGGACTGAGTCCCAAGTATCTGAAGCAGATCGTGGCTAGGCTGCGCGCCCCGGGACCGGTCCTGCCAGGTGCCTCGAGCGACGACGATTCCCGGCAGAGCCCGCCACGTTCCTCGGCCGAGCGCGACGCGACCACCGCGGATTCCAGCGTCGGTCTGGGACCTTGGGCAGTGGTGCGGCGGATGTGGTTGGACCTGCCGGATGATCCACGGCAGGAGCAGGCGGCCCGCGCAGGCTGTGAGAAACTGCGCGACTGGGTTATGGATCTGCGGCAGCGGCTGGCGCCGACGATTGAGGACATCTCCGTTCGCGGCATCCATAAAGGTGCCCAACCGTTCGTGCTGTGGAAGAACGGCCAGTACGCCGCCTATCGCCAACAGCCCGCGATGGAGATGTTGCCCGAGTTGTCTGTCGGTGCCGATTCGAAAGAGATCGCCCAGGCCCTGACCGTCCCCGATGACTCGCGCGAGCGGGAGGAATTCGAGAACGAGGTCGAGCGGTTCTGTCGCATCTTTCCTGATGCGTTCTATGTCTCGGAGCGCGGCCGTGACTACGTTGGCAAGCCCAAGGCCGAGCAGGAGAAAGGTCGACTGCTCAGCGCCGGCTTCCACAGCATGATGGGCTACTATCGTGACGATGCGCCGCTGATGAACCTGATGCTCGATTCGGCCCAGCGCGCCGAGCTCGACCGCCTGTGGCAGGAGTTGGACTTCGTCACTTCCGCACCGATGCGGCAGTACACCGGCTTCGTCTGGTTTGAACGCACCGACTCGAGCACCATGCGCGACCCCGAGTTCGACTTTGCACGAGCCGAAGACAAGAGCGTGACCACGCCGCCGATGATCGAACGCTTGGCCGAAACCTATCTGGCCAAGGCTTATCGTCTGGGCGCCGACGAAGTTGCGATCGGCGCGATCGAGGAATTTTACCGACACATCAATGAGCAGATTCAGTGGGTCGAGCGTAGCCGCCTGGCCGCGCAGCCACATCATCTGGACGCGCTGATCAAATTTGCTGGACGAGCGTTTCGCCGCGACCTGACGCCGAAAGAAAGCAGCGACATCCGCACGTTCTATCAACTGCTCCGCGTTCAAGATGGCTTGACGCACGAAGAAGCTGTCGAGGATGTGCTAGTCTCGATCCTGATGTCGCCGGCGTTCTGCTACCGCGTCGACCTGGCCGCGCAAACCGAGCAGCGGACGCGGCTGGACGATGACGAACTGGCCAGCCGCCTGAGCTACTTTCTATGGTCGAGCGTGCCCGACGCAACGCTCCGCCAGCTGGCCCGCCAAAAGCGGCTCAGCCAACCGGAAACGCTGCGGGCACAAGTCCAGCGGATGCTCAAAGACGATCGGGCACGCGCCCTGGCCGTTGAGTTCGGCGGCCAGTGGCTGGACTTC
>JBQCJB010000581.1:0-3354 GCA_051953155.1 Aureliella sp.
AATTATCGAGCTGCCCATGCGTGCATCCTCACCTGTACCGGAGTAGTCTCGCCAGAGCAGCGATTCTATGGGATGTTCCGCATGGTTACAAACACTGGAGACCGCTCGCTGGCGTGCGCAGTGCCGTGCGTGACTGTTTAGATCAATGCGCCAGCTGGAAACCTGCGGCCCCTTGCGGGGGCACTTTTCACTCACGAGAACCCTGGGAAACCAGGGTTTTTTCGTGTCTTGCGGGATTGCTAACCCCGCCCCTGTCCGGGCCCCAGAACCTGACAGACATCGATCGACAGGATGGACAGGATGCCGAGCTGATCGCTATGCAGAAGCGATGCGTTTGCACGTCCGGAGCGTTATTGAGCCCGTTCGCGCCCGGGCTGGCGGGCGAAAGATTTCGTGCGCCCGCTCAAGGGCCGATTTAGCAATTTCGAAAAGCTAGTCGAGCTTGAAATCGGCTTGGTTGTCGTTCTTGGCAGCCACGTCGGCCGAGAGGGCCGATTCGCTGTTGTACTTTCGCGGCAACATCTCCCGGTTGGGCAAGGCTTCACCGGGCGGCTCGTTGCCGGTCGGCATCGGGATCTTCGGGTCGGGGTAGCTGATCGCCACCCGATATTTGCCCTCGGGCAGCCCGCCTACGGCCGGTATCGAGTACCGCCCATCGACGATCTGCGCCGCTCCGGTCTCGCCATTGTCCGCCCGGAAGCTGATCGTGCCGAACTTGATCGGCTTGTCCTTGTACGTCACCTCGCCGCTGATCCCATAGCGCGCCGGACCGCTGTCGCAGCCGGCCGCTAGGGCCAAGAGGAGGAGGCCGAACCATGCTAGAGTTCGCATCATCACTCACTTCCTCCTCGGTTTATTCCAGGCTCGTGACATTGCCGTCGGCCATCGTGCCCAGATTCATCCAGGTGTTCAGGTCGATCGACTGCGAAAAGAACTGGACGCTGCCATCGCCCATCGCCGACTGCACTCCGCCGGTGTGACGGCTGCGACTGGCATTGACATACGGCGTGCCGACCAGACACGGCAGGTTGGCCAACGGCTCAGTGGTGCACTTCTGCGAGACTTGATCGGGCGACTTGGTGTTCGGCGCGTAATAAGTGCTCGCACCCGCGGCCGGTGCCCACCACGAAAAGCCCCGCAGGTCGTTGCCGCGGCCTTGCAGGATCTCGGTCACCATCAACGTATTGGACAGACCGTCAGAAGCGCTGGAAAAGGTGACCTTCTTGGTCGACGGCACCGGCGGGTTGGTGATCGGCGTCACGTTCTGAAAGATCGTCGGATCAAACATGCCTGCGTTGACTTTGTAAATCGCAGGCAGCGGTGCAGGACCAGCGACCAACCCCGAATAGCTCGATCCATTGCCAGTCACGCCAGCATAGTTGTGGCTGGTAATACTGCTGATTGGCGCATTGGCCTGATCCGACGGACAGGTATATGTCGGTACGCGCTTGGTTGTCACGTTCGTGTTGTTCGGCGCTCCGCCGTATCGTGGAAATCCCGACGCGCTCGGCGCCGGACGCTGGCTGTTGACCGTATCGCTGCCGCCATAGTTTTGGTAAAGGTTGTACATATTGCCCATCTCCATAAAGGGCAACACGGGAACCAGCCAGGTACCCCAGCAGCAGCCCGACGCGCTCAGCGGCGGAATCCGCTTGTAACTGTCATGGTGCATGTGCAAAGCCAAGCCAATCTGTTTCAGATTGTTCGAGCATTGCATGCGGCGAGCCGCTTCTCGAGCAGCTTGCACGGCAGGTAAAAGTAAACCGACGAGGATGCCGATGATGGCAATCACCACCAACAGTTCGACCAGAGTAAAGCCACGACGTTTCATAAAGTCCCCTCTCAAACCGTAACCGAAAAACGAATGAGACGCATAATGTCAACGAATTCAAATGAATTCGCTAAACGCTGGGACGGTCACTAAAAAACGATGAGGTTCGGGGTCGTTGGCTAATCCTCTTCCATGAACCACAGTTGCTCGGCGCCCGCCTTCAAATGCCGCGATAGAATCACGCGTCAAAAAAGCTTTGATAAAAGCCTTGAGATAGCCGCAGCTTCATAAATCCCGCGACGAGCCGAAGAATTCAAGCGAATGGGGACAGCACGCTGAATCTACGAAGTTGCGTGGGGGTGCGTCAAGGAAATTGTTGCGCGATTTTTCCCATCCCTCGGCCAGCCCGGCGAGCCACCGCAGGCTGCGAACTGTGGCAAGTTGACCGCGCCGGTGGATAGAGGGCGGGTTGGACGCTCTCCGAGCGCGAGCAGGGGCGGGACGTGGCTCATTGGTGCGGACGCGATCGCGGCCGCGTTAGCGCGACGATCCGAAGGTCGGCGCGGCGTGTGCGCTGCTTTGCCGCGGCGCTGCCGCGTCACTTGCGGCTGCCAAAGCCCACGTGCTCGATGGCTCAGCGGCTAATTCCTCTTCGCCTTGCCAACTGCTTTCGGCATAGAAATCTTCCCAAACGCCTTCGGTCAGCCTGCGAATGCGCTCGATCTCGGCGGGCGTTAAACGCTGCTTCCAGTGGTAAAGGTTCTGGCGGCTGTGGACGTGAATCGAATGCGCCGAAGCGATCTCGCTGGGATTGGCAGGGCTGGTTGATTCCTCGAGCCGGCGTTGGGCTTGCTCGTTGAAGTCCAAGTCGAGTCGCGCGTACAAGCTGCGAAACGCCGACTGCGGCGCGAGCGAAAGGTCTTCGTGACGCAGAACGATCCAGTCGGGATGGGCGGCCCGCTGGGCGCGGACGCTCGCGTGGATCGCTTTCCACAGAATAGCCGCCCGACCAATCGCATCGGCCGGCTCCATCCGCTGCATCTGGCTCTGAAACGGCCCGATCCAATCGCGAACCAGCAGCGGTTGTGCGAGCAGATCTTCCAGCTGAAACACCCAGCCCAGGCGTTTGAGACTGCTGGCAAAGGCAGCCGGATGCCGAACGGCGATCACGATGCGGCAGTCCAGTGCTTGGGCAAACCAAGCCGTCGAGAAAACGGCGAAAGGGTCCTTCACCAGCGGACGCAAGTTTTGCAGCCTGCCTTGCACGAACCCCCGCCAGTCGCCAAACGCCCGCCAGAACTGGCTGGGCGAACGCAGGTAGGGCAATTCGCGAACGAACCCATAACGAAAGCGGAGCGTCCGCTGAAACGCCTCGAGAAACTCGGCTTCGTTGTCCTGGCAGATGTAATTGTACCAGTAGGGTACCGGAGCCCGGAAAACTCCCCGGCTGTGCTGGACGTTCAGCGGCTCATGGATGTAGGCCGCTTGTCCGCCGGCGACCAGCATCGACCCGAGCCACGTCGTCCCGGAGCGGTGGGCTCCGGTGACCAGGATCGGCGCTCTGGCGGCATCGGAAACTCTTT
>JBQCJB010000582.1:0-3321 GCA_051953155.1 Aureliella sp.
ACCGCTTTCGACATCTCGATCATGGACTCCAACGGCTGGGAGTTGACGGGCAATAACCATTCGATCCCTCAAGGCATCTATGGTCAAAGCAGTCCGCTGAGCAGCGTTGGCCCGCTGGGCAATCCTCTAGTGACGACCAATCTGGCCCTGACGATTCCGAAGACTGGTCGTTATTACGCTCGGGTCAGCGACGGCGACGTCAGCTACACGATGGCGCTCCGCGTTTATCGTTCGCCGCTGGAATCGACCGAAATTGGCACCAAGCAAAAGATTTTTGTCGACTTCAATGGTGCCTTCGTTCGCGGCGAGTCGTTCGGCTCGATCCCTGGTGGTACGAAGCGTCTTTCTCCCCTGGCGAGCTTTCTGCCGACATGGGGTCTGACCGCCGGTGATGAAAACGCGTTGATCGACAAGATCATGGCGTCGCTCAAAGCTCGATTTACCGGCACACAATCGCTGCCCACTAACGGCGGCAACGGCTGGTTTTCGTCGACCGGGTCGGCGGGGCAGTTCGATGTCGAGTTTCTCAATAGTCGCGACAACCCGGATTCCTTCGGCGATCCGAACGTCAGCCGCTTGATCATCGGCGGTACTCAAGGCGAACTGGGCGTGAACACGATCGGGATCGCCGAGACGGTCGACGTCGGCAATTTCACGACCAACGAAACTGCCGTGATTCTGCTGGACTTGATCAACACCCCGGGCGGATTTGGACTGGTTCCGCTGGGACCGCGGGTCACGCGAGCTGACTTCCTGGCCGATGCGATCGGTCGCGTCGCCGCGCACGAGGCAGGTCACTTTCTGGGTGGCTGGCATACGATCAATAACAACTCCGCCACCCAGATCATGGATGCCGGCGGATCGCTTCAGGCCATGTCGAATCTGATGGGCGTGGGTCCCGACGGGATTTACGGTACCGACGACGACATTCATGTCGGCTTCGGCGTCGACAACTACGATCGCATCGCCAGCGGAATCTCGTTCGGTCGGCAGGATTCGGCGGCGACGCTGGCCTACGGCATGGCGACAGGCACTGTTGGAGCGTATGTCACCGGCGCGATCTTCCTGGACAGCAACAGCAATCGCAACATCGACGCCGGCGAACAAGGTTTGGCGGGCTGGCAAGTTTTTGCTGACCTCAACGGCGACGGCGTGTACCAGACAGGCGAACCGCAGGCTCGATCCGGGGCCGACGGCATGTATTCGCTCGCTCTGGGACCTGGAAATTACACCATTCGCGAGACTTTGCAGCTCGGCTACAGCCAAACGGCACCGGTCGGCAAGTCTTACAGCGTTTCGGTTACCAATGGCTCGATCATCACCGGCAAGAGCTTTGGCAATGCTCGAGTAGACCTGACCGCGACCGGCTTCAAGTGGAACGACTCCAACGGCAATGGCCTGGTCGATTCGGGTGAACCGCGAATGCAAGGCGTTTGGTTTTACGTCGACCTCGACGGCGATCAAAGCATCGACATTGGCGAACCTTCGGCCATCTCGGATTCCAATGGGCGTTACACGCTCCGCTTCCCTGGACCGGGGACCTACACGATTCGCGAAGTACTCTCGCCGGGCTTTGTCCAAACGTTCCCTGGCGCGGCCACCAATTTTGCTCACGTGGTGACCGTTACCGGCAATCCGGCAATCGATACCCTGGCCTTGGCTGGTCTCAACTTTGGCAATCGACTTTATCTCGACCTGGGCGACGCACCGAACAGCTACGGCACACTGCGCAGCAGCAATGGTGCGGCACACGGCTTCGTGACGGGCTTGTTCTTGGGCCAGAACTGGGATGCGGACGCCGACGGCCAGCCCTCAGCCGACGCCCTGGGTGATGACAACAACGGCTTGCTCGATCCGCTGAACGGCGTCATCGACGACGAGGACGGCGTCACGCTGGCTCGACCGCTAGCCCGCTCGGCTGCGAACCTCATCAATGTCACCGCCACCAACCTGACCTCCAAGCCGGCCTACATCCACGCATGGATCGATCTCAACGGCGACGGTGACTTCACCGACTCTGGCGAGAAGATTGTTAGCAATGCCGAACTCGCTGCGGGTTTGAGTGGCACGCAAACGGTTAGCATTCCTGCCTTGGGCGGAGCCAAGCTGGTCAACGGCAAGCTCGAAACGTTCGTGCGTGTACGGCTTTCGCAAGACCGCGATCTTGGACCGACTGGTCTGTCGGCTTCGGGCGAAGTCGAAGATTACGCAGTGACGGTGGTTGATACGCCGCAAATTGCCGTCGATGATTCATTCCAGGTTTCCAGCGGTGTGCCGCTGAACGTGCTGGACGTAACGGCCAACGACTTCCGAGTTCCCGGCGAAGTCCTCGAGATCATCAGTGCTGGACCGCCGCATGCCAACGGCGCGGTGCTCCAGATCACCTCCGATAACAAACTCCTCTACACTCCGCCCAGCGGTTTTGTCGGGCAAGACTTTTTCACGTACACCATCCGCAATTCCAGCGGCGAAACGGCCACGGCTAACGTAACGGTGGACGTCAGCTTGTTCTTCGAAAACCCGATGGCCATCGACGACAGCTACGATGTTCCGACCAACGCCGTCAGCTATCCGCTGAATGTCCTGGCCAACGACATCGAGGGCCAGTCGGGCGCGCTGAGCATTATTTCGGTGACGCAGCCCAACCTCGGCGGTCAGATCTCGATTGCCAGCGGCGGACAATCTCTGCTGTACACTCCGCTACGCGGCGTCGGCAGCACCGAACAGTTCACTTACACAGTCGCAGATTCTTCGGGCAAGAGCTCTACGGCTACCGTCACCCTGCATACGCTGCCGGGCGACCAGACCGATGACGAGGTCCAAATCAGACTCGTTCCGACGGACTTGAATGGCAATCCGATCGCCTCGATTCCGCAGGGCGAAGACTTCCGCGTCGAAGTTCGCGTCGAAGACCTCCGCGACGACAAGTCGCCTCCGGGCTCGCCTCCGTACGGCGTGTATGCTGCGTACCTCGACTTGCTGTACAACCTGCAGCTCGTTTCGACCAATCCGTCGGCACCCGGCAGCCGTCTCGATTTCGATGTTCAGTTCCTGGACCAGTACGACAACGTCCAACTGGGCGATGCGAGCATCCCGGGCATCATCGACGACTTCGGCGCGGTCAACAGCAACGGCCAGGGTGGCTTTACCGGTGAACGCCGCCTGGCGTCGATCCGCTTCACTGCTCGATCGCCTGGACGGGCAACCTTCACCCCTGACCCGGCCGACAATCCGCCCCTGACCGATACGCTGTTGTACTTCGTCTCGGGGAACGGGGTACCGGTCGAGAAGATCCGCTTTGTCCCAGGCACGATTGAGATC
>JBQCJB010000583.1:0-3311 GCA_051953155.1 Aureliella sp.
TCATTTCTTGGATGCTACCGGCCGCTCGATACTGTAACACTCTCGCCCCGAGCCATGCCACCCGCCCTCTTACTAGAGCGCGCCAAACCCAAACCGGCCCACCCTCGCCCCGCTTCGGCAAGGAGAACGCGCCGAACCCAAACCGGCTCCCCCTCGCCCCGCTTCGGGGAGAGGGGGTTGGGGGGTGAGGGGCAGCGTTACCAATCACGGTTCGCTTAGCTCGTTAAACGGACAGTCTCACCTCAAGGCAGTTGCCAACGTTTGCGGCACGCCCATTCGAGGCTGAGCACGCTGCAGAAGAGAACGAAGACGAGCCAGGAATCCCAGACGCCGTCGCCCAGGCGGCGCTTCTCGACGGTCGTCACCCGCGATTCGGCTTGGCGTTTGCGCAGCCAAGTCAGCGCCTCGCCCAGCTCCTCGGGTTGGATCAAACGTCCGCCGGCCAGTTCGCTCGCCGCGGCAATGTTCTGCATCGTCTGCCAGTCGGCTGCCGGTGTGCTGAGCTCGCGCGACTCGTCGCGGACCAGGAAAGCGACATCGGTCGTATAGTTCTTGCCATCGGCGCCGCTGGCTTTCAGCAGCAATCGGTACAGGCCTGGTTCATCGAGATCTTTCAGCCGCGTCTGGCGTCGATTGTCGCCATCGCTCTGGCTGTCGAGCGTCCGCAACCACTTGCCGTCGCGGCTCAGTTCCAAAGTCAGCTGGGTGGGCATCGGTTTGTTCGAACTGCCGCCGACCCACTCGATGCCCACGCTCTCTTCCTCACCGCGCAGCAGCCGCCGTCGCTCGAGCACCAAACGAAAACCTTCCTGGAGCGAATCGCGGCCCAATAGCCACAACATCGATTGACGCCAGAACTGCTTGTGCCGCAGTTGTTGCCCCTGCAGCCACCACAGATAGGTTGAGTTGCCGGCGAACGACAGCACGCGGCCGCGGCCGAACTCGCCCGCCACCAGCAGCGGCTGGGAATCGGCGGTCGTCGCCAGCACTTGAACGCCTGGAGCGACCTTGATCTTGCCGAAACGGTTCGCTCCGTCGAGCGGCTTCAATGCTTTCCAGAGCTGTGCGTTCTCTGGTTCGGTTGCCAAACGCGTGATGGGATGGGGTATCGAAGGAGTGAACTTGATCGGCCCAGGAATATGCAGCCCCTGAATGATCGGCGCATCGAATTCTTGTTTGCGGCCTGGAGCCAGCACGATTGGCAGCACATCAGCCAGCGGCGTGCCGGCATAACCTCCCGCGTCGTAGCTGTGGTATCCCCCCAGGGTCAACAACCCGGCACCGTTTTCGACGCGGTGACGCAGGGCGGTCAGCGATACCGGTCCGAGGGCTTTCGCATCGACGTCGCCCAGAATAAACGCATCGTACAGATCGAGGTTCTCGACCTTAGTGAGGTCGACGGGCCAGCGGGATTGGGTGATGCGCTGGATCCAGCGGTACTTGACCTGAAAGTCGAGCGAGGCGTTGAGCGAGCGATTGAGAAAGGTCATCTCATGCCGCGGTTCCCCTTCGATGTAGAGAATGCGCGAGCCGCCGGCGCGAACTGTCATGAACGAGAAGGTCGTATTGTTGCTGGTGACCATCTCGTGAGCATCGACAGAGGCTTTGATCTCGAGCAAGTATTCGCCGCTCTTGGGCGCTTCGACATCCAGGTTTAGAGGCAAGGTCTGGTCGGATTGGCCGGCCAGTAGGTCGACCGTCTTGAGCGGGATATCGGGCTGGCCGCTCGACTTGAGCGTCATGGCGACTTTGATTTCCGAGTTCTGCATGCCGCGAGCGCGGATGACCGCCGGAACGGTGACTCGGTTCTTTTCGAAGGCGGTGATGTGTTCGGGAACACCCTCGATCGCCAGATCGCGGAGCTGCGTCTGCTCGGATCGCGGGCCGATGCCGACCACGATCAGCGGCTGGTCCAGTTGAGCCATTTGCCTGGCGACCAGCGTCGGATCTGCGGGAGCCGGAACGACAGTTTGCGTTCCGTCGGTCAGCACGATCGCCGCGCGCAGCGGCGGATCGACTTGAGTGCGCTGCAGCTCCGCCAGCGCCGAACCGACGTCGGTCGCCTTGCCGGTGGGGGGCGCTGTCCAGACGCTCGCCATTGCTGCGGAGCTATCCTGGTCGCGGCCGGCGGTCATGGGACGCAAGCCGCTATCGAACAGGAACGGGACGAAGCGGGTCTTGCCGAAACCGGCCTTCGCCTGACTGTCGATCGTCTGCCAGGCGTCGCGAGCCACATCCCAGCGAGTCTTGTCGGTCTGGCCGCTGGGCATCGTCATGCTCTGGGTCGCATCGATCAGCACGGCGATCGCCGCATCGCTGTCGCGCTGGACGTTGGTGACCAGGCCCGGTCGCAGCCAACCGAGAATCAGGATGGCAATCGCCAGCAGTCTCAGCAGCGCCAGCCAGGTTCTGCGCAACCAGCCTAGCCCGGATGCCGTCAGCGTCAGCCACAAACTGGCCAGCATGATCAAGGCCAGCGGGATGATCGCCACCCAGCCGAAGATCGGTTCGAGACTCCACTGGTTCATCGTGGGGCTCTCGCGGGCGTCAGTTGCAGCTTGTAAAACCGATTCGACATGGCTTGCTCGGCCAGGAAGAGGGCAGCCACGCACGCCATCATCAGCGGGAACAGTTCGCGGCCATACCGGGCTTGCCCGACGCTGCTCTCCACCTCGCTACGTTTGCGGGCCAAGCGATAATTGTCCGCCCCCAGCAGGCTATCCAGGTCGGACGGTTCCATGCGCGCCAGTTGCGTGTCGTCGGCGGGCGTGTTGACGCTGACGCCGCGGCTGGTCGAGCTGCCCTGCAATCCGCGAAGATGGTAGGTGCCGGCCTGGTCGAGGTTGCCCAGCAACAGCATTCCATTGGCAGCCTGCACGCGCCGCGACTGGCCGGCAGGCGAGTACAGTTCGTAGAAGGTCGGATAGACTTTGGGATCGTTGGGCAGCGACACGGTTTCACCGGCGCTGAAATTGGTCCGCGTCTGTGACTGGCCGCTGAGCAGTCGCACGCCACCGACCAGCAATCCGAAGGCGGGCCAAGGATACGACGCGCTGGTTAGCGCGTTCCACGGAACTTCGCCCGCTTCGTTGGTTGCCGGGAGCGGCGTGGTCAGCGTCAGGATCTGTCCGTTGCCGAGCCGCTCCAGCAGAAGCGCCGCCAAGCCACGCTGGCTGGTCGTCATCAGCACCTGCACGTCGTCTTTGATCGATTCGATTTCCCAGACGCGGTACAGGGGATAAACGTTCCAGGGCACGTCGCTGGCCGCAGGTCCGAAGATATGGAACAGTGGGTGCGTGACGCTGACAGGG
>JBQCJB010000584.1:0-2521 GCA_051953155.1 Aureliella sp.
TTCGAATCGCAGCCAGGTCGCATTGGCAAAGTGCGGCCACTTCTCGCGGAAATGCTTACTGTTGCGGCTAAAGACCGTGACGCGCGTGCCGAAGGCATGGTCTTCGTTGAGGACCTTTAGCAGTTCCAATAACCAGGTACCCAGAAACCCGGTGCCTCCCGCGATATAGAGATTCTTCGCGCGCAGCGGGTCCAGCAGGCCCTCTCGGCCAGCGATCACGCGCCGCGCATCGGCGCGCACCATCTCGAGTGCTTGTTGCGGTGAAGGTTGAGCAGCGGTCATCACTCGGCCTTGGCCCCCGAAAGTTGCGCAGCGACTTCCACAATGAGATCCTCTTGTCCACCGACTGCCCCGCGGCGTCCCAGTTCGATGAGAATATCTCGGGCGTCCACTTTGGCCTTCGCGGCGATCCGCTGCACCGGCTTGGCGAAACCCGAAAACACCCCGGCCAGCCCGCTGACGATCACGATCTCGTTGGTCTCCGGCAGAGCGCCGGCGAACAGTCGGCCCGCCAGCTCGGACGCGTCGAGCGCTCTATAAAAGTCGATGCCCGTCGGAATTTTCTGCCGCTCGAATACCGCTGCGAGCAATTCCAGCGGTGTATTGCCAGCCCCGGCGCCGAAGCCTTTGGCGGTTCCGTCGACGATCCGGGCTCCCGCTTCGACAGCCGCCAGCGAGTTCGCGACGCTCAGTCCCAGATTGTTGTGCGCGTGGAAGCCGACCGGCACGTCCAGCTTCGACGCCAGCAGCCCCACTTTGCGAGCCACGTCGACCGGAAAGTACGAGCCGGCCGAATCCATCAGCACGATGCCTTGCGCGCCGTAGGCCTGCATCTTCTTCGACTCCTCCAGCAGCACGTCGGCTTCGGCCATGTGGCTCATCATCAGCACGCCCCAAGCCTCGCGGCCTGCGTTGCGCACGTGGCAGATGTGCCGCTCCGTGATGTCGGCCTCGGTACAGTGGCAGCCAACGCGGAACAGATCGACTCCCTCTTCGAGCGCCTGAGCGATGTCGCGATGAATCGTTGCAAAGCCAGGAATCACGTGCACGCTCAGTCGCGTCTTCGACAGATACGGTCGAGCCGCGCGCAGCATCTGCACGTCGGATAGCAAACTTTCGCCGACCTGCAACGATGACGCCCCCAGCCCATTGCCATGGCCGACTTCACAATAGTCAAAGCCGGCTGCTTCGGCTGCGGTGGCGTAGGCGACGATTTGCTCCGACGTGATTTGATGGCTGACCGCATGCGATCCATCGCGCAGCGTCGCATCGCACATGGTAATCGATGGTTTGTCGCGCATCGCTAGTCGCTCCTCCAGCGCCGAGAAAGGGCCTCTGCGTAGGCAATGGCCGCGCAGTTGATGATGTCCAAATTTCCGGCGTAGCGAGGCAAGTGATCGCCCAGTCCAGAGACGCGAACCATGCACACCAGGCGTTCCCCTTCGAGCGTTGGCTGGACGATCAACTGGTATCCAGGCACATAACCGCGGATCGTCGCGACCATGTCCGCGACCAATCGCCGAGTCGCAGCGATGTCGGGCCGATCGATTTTTGCCAAGACGGTCGTTTGCATGTGGACGCAAGGCTGCGCGGGGTTGAGATTCAAAATGGCTTTGGTGCGAGCACAGCCGGTGAAGGTCGCCAGTCCAGCCTCGGTCGTTTCCAAGTACTCGTCGAGATTGATGCGCGTGGCCGGTCCCGCGCTCCGCGAAGCGATACTCGATACGGCCTCGATGTACTCGAGCCCCGGGTTGGCCCGCGCAATCGCGCATGCCAACGGGATCGCCGCCTGCCCTCCGCAGGTAATCATGTTCACGTTCGCTTCAGCCAGACATTCCTGGAGATTCACCGCCGGTACGCACATGCGTCCGACTCCTGCCGGCGTCAGATCGACCGCTGTGATGCCGCGCTGAGCCAGGAGCGGCGCGTGGCGAAGATGATCGGCCGCGCTCGTTCCGTCAAAGACCAGGGCGATCTGCTCCGTCGAATCGAGAATGCTCTCCAGCCCACCGGCCGAAACCGACACGCCCAGTTGACTGGCCTTCATCATCCCCGAGGAAGCCAGATTGCGGCCCGAAAACAATTTGCACTCCAGCCGTGGCGAACGGAGCACCTTCATCAGCAGGTCGGTGCCTATGTTTCCGGTTCCCAGGATCGCAACGGGCAGTTTCGACGACATGACCAGCCGACTTTGGGGCTATGTACGAAAAGGCAAGGCACGAAAAAGGGCTATGTGGGGGAAGGGAGATGTACGAAAAGGACGATATGCACCGAAGCGGAGACTCAGTCGGACTAGTCGGCGGTGCCCGAGCGACTTTCCTCGGATTGCAAACGATACCACGCCAAGGTTCGCAGGATTGCCTGGCTGAGCGAAATTTGCGGCGCGAGCCCCAGTTCGCTCCCAGCCCGCGCGATACAAGGAACATACCTGGCGCCGCTGCCGCCGGAAACGGCCCGCCGGGCGATCACTACCTCGAGCGGCGAGCGCGGCGACGGAGGGAACGGGTGAGCCACTTCGTTC
>JBQCJB010000585.1:0-3103 GCA_051953155.1 Aureliella sp.
CCGCCGCTGGCGAGCTTGAGCAGGTTGCTGCCGAAAAAGATCAGATCGATACAGAGAATCGGCAAGCACACGCACAGGACCAGCCACAGCGACCAGCGCCAGCGGTAGTAGGCGACATTGCCAAACATCAAGGTGGTGATGGCCATCGTCCCGGTGACCGCGATGCCGTACGCGGCAGCCAGGGTGCCCGCGTTGCGGAACATCAGCGTAACCCACAAGCAACCGAAAAACATCAGCCAGTTTACGGCAGGCAAGTAAACTTGCCCCTCGGCTTCTTGGCTGGTGTACTTGACTTCAAAACGCGGCATGAAGCCTAGAGCAATCGCTTGTTTGGTTATCGAGAACATGCCGGTTATCAACGCCTGCGACGCAATAAAGGCAGCGATAGCCGAGATGATAAGGTCGACTGCGAGAATCGCTTGATCGACCAGTTCGTGACCCGTGTGCGGCGTCAGCGCATAGTAGCTGTTGGCGCGAGCCGGCACTCCGCGCTCGAGCATGTATCCGACCTGTCCCGCGTAGTTGAGCAGCAGACAGGGCAGAACCAGGGAGAACCAGGCGATCGTCACCGGCCGCCGACCCGAATTGCGCGGATCGATGCTATTGCCTTCGGCCAGCGGCGAATCGCTCGACGCTGCGAAGTGACCGATGTCCGCATATTTGGCTTCGCCCCCGGTGATCGCCAACACGACCACTCCCAAAATCACGAAGGCTCCGGCACTCGGAAAACTCAGTAAAAACTCAAAACCATATGCTGGGTTCACCGCGAGAAAAACTTCTGGGTGGGCTACCACCCAAGGCAAGCCTTTGAGCGCAATCCACGGAAACCAGACCAGCATCATGAACCAACCCAGCATGCCGCCGACATGGCTCGTGCCACGCCATTGGGCTTTGAAAAGCACCAGCAGACAAACCGCGGTTACAAGGATGGCCGGCTGCTCGCCCAGGGGCTCGAAGGCCCCCAACATGCTGATTGGCGGTGTGATAATTCCGTCCGCCGCCAGCAGACCGGCCGCGACGACGACCAGGTAACCCAACGCTGTTAATCCGAAAACTTTGCCAGTGTGTCCGAGCAATAGTCCCCAAAGCGCGAAGGTGCCCCCTTCCCCGTGATCGTCGGCTCGCATGACCAGCAGGTCATACTTGATTGTCAGAACGACTAGCGCCCAAAAGACGAGACTCAGGCCACCGAGTAGTTCCGCCGGTGTTAGCAAGTCCGCGCCGCCGCGACTGACCAGCTCGGCAAGCTCTTCGTGGGGAAGGTGCCCGTGCTTGAGCAGAATGGTTTCGCGGGTGATCTCCATCACCGTGTACAGAACCGACGTGCCGATGTCACCGTAGACGGTACCGGTGGCCTCGCGCAGCCGCACCCACATGCTCTTCGAAGGATGCTGGGGCATCAGGTTCACCTGCAAAAGGTGGCTCGCGCCAGCAGGCGTCGTCGACGCTGCTTTCCATGAATGCAAAGCGTTTTGCATTCGGCCGACGAGGTTAGCTGACGGGCTAGAGTTGGAATTCCTCCGATACCGAGCTCGCGGTATCTAAGCCCCAGCTCCGCCAAAGTCTGGTGCAACCAGATTTTCGCAGAGCATTTGGTTCCCCCGCTCGCAAAAATTGCGATTAGGCGGCGCGAATATGCGCCAATCTTAAGCGGCAACTGCCAAATTGCTAGACCCAGCCAGCGACACCGGACCGGAATGGCTGTCCAACCAAAACGTGAACTTGCCGTCCGCTGCTCGCACCAATCGTCGGCGCCGCGCTAGAGCAGCAGGCAAAGATAGACGCCGTAGGTGACTAGCAACAGGCCTCCTTCCCAGCGGTGCACGCCGCGGCCGGTCAGCAGGATGGGTAACAGCAACAGCGTGATGCCGAGCATCCAGCGACTATCCCAAGTCAGCAACTCCTCCGAGACCGGCAACGGGGCAAACAGACCGCTCAGTCCCAGGATCATCAGGATGTTGAACAAATTCGAGCCGATGACGTTGCCGATCGCTACGTCGCTGCGCCCGCGGATGCTCGACACCAGTGAGGCGACGACTTCGGGCAAACCCGTGCCGCAGGAAACGATCGTCAAACCGATTACCCGCTCGGAGAGTCCCAGCAACCGGGCCAGCTGGCTGGCGCCGACGACCGTCGCCTGCGCGCCGCCGCCTAACAAGACGACGCCCACCGCCAGTAGCAACAGGCTCACGCCAGCCTTGGGTTTGTCGCCCGGCGTCAATTCAGCGACCTCCGTCTTCAGTCCTTGATGCTCCGCTGCGGTAACCTGATGGCGAACCAGGCGGATCAAGTAGGCTGTGAACGCGATGTAAGCGAGGATCAAAAAGGTCGCCTCGATCCGGCTGATCTCTTGGTCCTGGGCGACGACCACGCACAAGGCGGTGACCAGCAACAGCACGGGATACTCGAGCGTGATCGTGTTGCCGGTTATCAGAAAGGGCCGAATGATCGCGCACAGGCCTAGAATCACGCCGATGTTGAAAATGTTCGAGCCGATGACATTAGCGACGGCGATTTCGGTTTGACCTTGCCAGGCGGCCACGCCACTGACGGCTAGCTCCGGCACGCTCGTGCCCGCAGCCACCACCGTTAGCCCGATGACCGCCGGCGTGAGCCGCAAGAGCGTCGCCAGCCCCACAGCTCCGCGCAGCAACGCTTCGCCGCCGAGGACCAACAGCGCGATGCCGATGAGAATTAGACCAGTTGGAACGAGCAAGGGTGCTGCCTCCCGAAAGCCGCGAGCGCTCGCTCGGCCGCGAGAGCCGAACGGCTTGAGAACCACAAAACCGCTTGGCGATTTTACCCGAGCTCAACCGCCAGCGGTTGGCCGACGCTGGCGCTGTATGAACGTGTACAGCTTGCGGGCAGAGGCCTCCCACTGCCCGGCTTGGGCTTGCGCGACAATCTGAAAAACGTGTCTCGCGGCTGGCTCGGGTATTTTTCCTTGGCTGTCGAGCAGTCGCAGTTGAGCTTCGCAGTTGGCCAGCATATCGGTGCGCCGTGCGGTGACGGCCGTGAACAGCCCGTCGAGTGCCGCAAGTACCGCCTCGTCTTCGGCTAACTGGGGCGTGGCCGATCGCCACCACAGCGCGGCGCCCCCGAC
>JBQCJB010000586.1:0-2378 GCA_051953155.1 Aureliella sp.
CGTCGGCCTCGAGCACGCGGACCGATTGCTTCTCGGCCAGGTGGACGTCCGCTTCGTACGCTTCCTTCAATCGCAAGTCGCGTTTCTTCAGCGGACTTTCGGGCAAAGCCACTGTGCGCGAATCGGTCGTCGTCGGATGCACGGCCAGCACCACGACGGTCGTCTGACCATCCAATTTTTCCAGCGGCACCGACAAACGGCCTTGATCGTCGGGCTTCAAGTTGGCGGCGATCAATGTCGATCGCGCCAAAAAATCGTAGCTGGTCGCAACAGCCTGCGGCGCAGCCTTTTCTTCGGGAGCCGCCGCCGGCGCAGCGGGAGCTGCGCCCTCTGGAGAGGCGATCGAAGGCACCGCCGTCCCGCCGGCCGCCTGCTTCGATTGATTCTCGCTAAGCGAAATTTCCCAGGGATGAACCAGCAAGCTGGGCTGAGGCAACAGGTTGCCGGGATACTTCGTCGCGTGCTGCCGCTGGAGGATGTAACTGTATTCTTCATCCAACTGCAGCGAGTCGATTCGAATGCTGAGCGGTCGCGATCGCGGCTGCTCCATCAGCGGCGGATAGGGCATGCGAGCTTGTTCGACCGGGTCGAGCGTCGGTGCGAACGGATGCGCGAGGATGTGCACCCGCGTGTGCCGGTCGCTGCCGTCGAGTTCGATGCGCAGCTGGCCGTCTTCGACCGAGGTATGCCGAATCACCAGCTCTTGCCGGCGGGCGACCTCCAAGCCGCGCGTCTCGCCGATCAAGTAGCTACCTTCGTCGCTCACGGGGTCGACGACCGCGATGTTCACCCGCACATCGCGGTGATGATCGCGGAGCACATAGTTGCCCGCGGCCAAGGGCGCAATCGTCAGTTGGCCATCGCCCAGTTCGATCGCATCGCCACGATCGCGATAGGCGGCTCCGCGACGAATCTCCGTCAGCGTCAGGGCCGCGGCCTCCTCAGTAGGTGCACCGAGCGGCAGCACGATCTTCGACTTGCTGGAGGCGTGCAACTGCTGCGGCCAGCGCCGCGTCGGTCGGTCAATCGCGAACGTCGCCCCTTGCACTCCTTGAGCCGCCAACGTTATCGAGGTGACGCCCTCGAGCGGCCCAAGGTCGATCTGGCCCGCGGTGTTGGTTGCTAAAGAAACCGATTCGGGATTGGTCACAGAGCGCATCGCGAAGCTCAACGAGACGGGCAGCCTGGGCATCGGCTCGCCATTGCGTCCCAAGACCAACACGTGATAGCCCGACTGGCTTTGTCGCAAGAAGAAGCCACCGATGAGCGCCGAAGAGTTGATGCCGTTGCAGTCGACCGATCGCGTGGCGCTGACATCCTGGAACTGGTCGAGACTTTGGTTGGACACTCGGCCGCTGAGCGTGAATCGAATGTTGGCCAACCGCTGTGGCACGAGAAACTTGTGCACCAATTCGCCGACATCGTTCAGTTCGAGCTCGGTCGTCGTCTGCGTGGTCTCGATGCCATCGATGTCGGTGGCCGCGATTTCCAGCCGCGGTTTTTCGAGCAGCCGGAGACTGACCGGGCGCTGGTTGCACTCGAGCCGAGCTCGCACCAATACGCTTGCCTGCGATCCGGCGACGAGCGTTTGGCGATCGACGATAAATCCCGCTTCCAAGCGGTAGGCTTCCTGCTCTAGTTGCAACTGCTCGCGGGTGGCAAATTCGCCGTCGACCAGCAGCACGTTTTCAGCGTGAGCATTCTCGCTGTAAGGGATCAAAATGCGACCGGCAGAATCGCTTTCGAAAGCGCGGTCGTTGATCTCGACATGCGCCGATTTCACGATTTGGCCGCGGTCATCGATGATGCGCAGCACGTGCCCAGCGTCGGTCAGTTGCTGCAGACTGGATAGGTTTCCCTTTTGGATCAAGGCTCGCGAACGCAGACCGCCGCCAAGCACATCGATGACCCACACGCCCCGCCCTTCCAGTTCGGGCAGAGGCAACGTTTCGCTGTGGCGACGATCGGCTGGCTGTGTGTACTCGATTTGCCGCTGCGCGTTGGCGACTAGTCCATCCAAGTCGATGTCGGTGCTCAACGGGCGGTTGTTGGTGCGGTAGTAATTTCGCGGATTGACTTCGTAAATCTTTACTAGCAGCTGCGAAACATTTTTGATTTCCAGCGCCAGTTCCACCGACTCGTCGGCCAGATACCTTGATTTATTTTTTGGTCCGAAGCGCAACTCGACTCGCTCCCGCAGCGCCTTTTGTTCGCCTGGGCTCAGCTTGGCATACCAGACCGCCGCTTCGTCCGTGCCGTAGAGGATCTTGGTTTCTGCTAAGACGCGATAGAGATAGCTGCGCGTCAAAGTTTTGGCGAAGTCGTCCAGTTTTTCGTCGCTCTGGAAGAAATGTTCGAGGTAGCGGCGCACCAGCGAC
>JBQCJB010000587.1:0-2206 GCA_051953155.1 Aureliella sp.
TGTACGACATGGCTAGGCTGGCATTTGAAACCGATTCGACGCGGCTGGTCACGCTGCTGCTCGACAGCGTCAATTCGCCGGCGATTGATGTCGAAGGAGTCGAAATCACCGACGGCTATCACAACCTCTCGCACCACGGTAAGAGCCCGCAGAAGCTGGCTCAGCTCGAGCGGATCGACTGCGAGCACATGAAGTTGTTGGACGAACTGTTCACGACCCTGAAGGGCTGTCAGGAGGACGGCCAGTCGCTGTTCGACCGCACGATGATGCTCTACGGCAGCAACCTGGGCAACGCCAACACGCACGTGACAACGAACCTGCCGATCCTGTTTGCCGGTGGCGGATTCAAGCACGGCCAGCATCTGGCCTTCGACCGCAACCGCAACTACCCGCTTCCGAACCTGTTCGTTTCCATGTTGCAACGGATGGATTTGGAAGTCGAAAAATTTGCGTCCAGCACCGGCACGATGCGCGGTCTGGAGCTGGCCTAGGCCGCGCCTGCGAACTCCACTGAGCAGACTCTGCCCGACTCGTTGCTGCTGCCTGCAGCGTCTTTTTGCCCGCCCTCCACCCCTGTTCCGCCTCGAGGATCCACCAGCATGCCAACCAAGGGTCGATTGTTCTTGACCGCCGCAGCGCTTTCGGCAGCCTTCGCATCGCCAGCGACGCTCGCTTCCGCGCAAGCGCCCTCTCGCCAGCCGACAGCCGCAGCCCCAGCCGCAGCGCCAGCAGCGGCGGCCAAGGGCGAAGGGGCAGCGGCTGACACCGCCGAGGCCAAGGCGACGACCACCGGCAACAAACCGGTCTATCCGCGCATCAATCTTGCGCCCGACTATGTTGTCGATGCCGCCTGGCCGGAAAAGCCCAGAGATTTCTTGTGGGCGGCCATGCCCGGAATCGCAGTCGATGCTCGCGACAACGTGTGGATCTTCACGCGCTCCCAGCCACCGATCCAAGCCTATAGCTCAGAAGGCAAATTCCTGCGGGCTTGGGGCGAAAAGACGATCGGCTTGGCCCATCAAATCAAGATCGATCCCGACGGCAACATTTGGCTGGCCGATATCGGACTGCATGTCGTTCGCAAATTCTCTCCATCGGGAGAGATCCTGATGACCATCGGCACGCCGGGCGAATTCGGCGAGGATGAAACGCATCTGGACAAGCCGACCGATATGGCCTTTGCACCCAACGGGCACGTTTTCGTTTCCGATGGTTATGGCAACAACCGCGTGGTGCACTTTGACCAGCACGGCAAGTTCGTAAAAGCATGGGGCAAGTTAGGCGTCGGGCCGGACGAACTGAGCCTGCCACATGCCATCGCTATCGATTCGAAGGGGCGGTTGTATGTCGCCGACCGCAACAACGTGCGGATTCAAGTCTACGATCAGGAGGGCAAACTGCTCGACAGCTGGGCGAATGTCATCGTCCCCTGGGGCTTTTGCATGACCGCCAAGGACGAATTGTGGGTCTGCGGCAGTACACCAATGCCATGGCGCGAAGACCCCGCCTATCCAGGCGCTCCGCTCAGCTGCCCGCCGAAGGATCAAGTCGTCATGAAGTTCGACACGCACGGCCGAGTCCACCAGCTGTGGACGATTCCCAAAGGGGTCGACGGGCAAGAGAAACCCGGCGATGTGAATTGGTTGCATTCAGTCGCCATCGACTCCAAGGGCAACCTTTATCTCGGCGACATCATCGGCAAGCGCGCCCAAAAATTTGTCCCAAAGTAGGACAGGCTTCCAGCCTGTCCAGCACCCCCAAAAAACGTCACCACCACTGAATCCCATCGCGACCAAACCTTCGCCGGAGCCGCACTCGGTCAACGCGAAACTTTGGGCCGGGGCGGGCTTGGGCGATCAGCCAGTGACAGGCTAGAAGCCTGTCCTACCCCCAAAAAACGTCACCACCACCAATTCACCACCACCCAATCCCACCGCAACTAAACCGCTGCCGAACCAAACCTTCGCCGGGGCCGCACTCGGTCAACGCGAAACTTTGCGCGGGGGGCGGGCTTGGGTGATCAGCCAGTGACAGGCTGGAAGCCTGTCCTACCCCCAAAAACGTCACCACCACCAATTCACCACCACCCAATCCCACCGCAACTAAACCGCTGCCGAACCACACCTTCGCCGGGGCCGCGAAACTTTGCGCGGGGGCGGGCTTGGGTGATCAGCCAGTGACAGGCTGGAAGCCTGTCCTACGGGTG
>JBQCJB010000588.1:0-3512 GCA_051953155.1 Aureliella sp.
ATCCCCGGTATCGTAACGGCTGTCGAACAGCCGATCGCTCACTTGATTTCGCATATGATCTCAGGGGTGAAGGCCCAAGTCGGCATCAAAGTCTTCGGCGACGATCTCGACCTGCTGCGTCAGAAGGCCGAACAGATCAAAGCCGAGATGACGCGAGTGCCGGGAGTAGCCGATGCGCTGGTCGAACCGCAGGTGATTATCCCTCAGCTCCGCATCGAGCTCAATCGCGATCAGTTGTTGCGGTATGGTCTCACTGCCGCGACGGTGAACGACTACATCGAGACGGCGATGAACGGCAAAGTCGTCTCAGAAGTGCTCGAGGGGATGCGGACGTTCGACTTGCTCGTGCGCATGAAGGAAGACTACCGCGAGAACCTCGAAGCGCTCAAGCGGCTGTCGATCCAGCTCCCCGAGGGGAGCACGTTGCCGCTGTCGGCGCTGGCTAATATTTACGAATCGGGCGGGCCCAATACGGTCAACCGCGAGAACGTGCGTCGCCGCGTGGTGATCCAGTGCAACGTCGCCGGCCGCGGCGTCGTCGACGTCGTCACCGACATTCAGAAGGCGATCAAGCCGATCGTCGCTTCATTGCCCTCGGGATACTTCGTCGAATACGGAGGCCAGTTCCAGAGCCAGCAGAGCGCCAGCCGAGTGATCGGCGTGCTGTTTGTCGTCGCCATGCTCGGCGTCTTCCTGGTGCTCTTCACGCTGTTCCGGTCGGTGAACTTGTCGCTGCAAGTGATGGCTGCTTTGCCGATGGCCTTCATCGGTTCGGTGGTCGCGCTGGTGCTGACCGGCCAGACGCTCACCATCGCTTCCATGGTCGGCTTTATCTCGCTGGCCGGCATCGCATCGCGGAACGGCATCTTGCTGCTGCAGCACTACGTGCATCTGGTCGAGCATGAAGGCGAACAGTTCACACACAGCATGATCGTCCGCGGCGGTCTGGAGCGGCTCGCGCCGGTACTGATGACCGCGCTGACAGCCGGCATCGGCCTGGTGCCGCTGGTGCTTTCAGCGGGCGAACCTGGCAAGGAGATTTTGTATCCGGTCGCGAACGTGATCCTGGGGGGCGTGATCAGTTCGACGCTGCTCGACTTCTTCGTCCACCCCGCGCTGTTCTGGCTCTTCGGCCGCAAATCGGCCGAGAGGATCGTCAGCGAGGCCCACAACGAAGTGGTCCTTGACGAGGAGGACATCGTACCGGCCAACCATGTGCCTACTGGGGCCCACGGAGTGGCAGCCGATTGAAGCGCGACAAACCTTCATCTACTTCAGCAAACTTGGTCTCTTCGTGATGGCTTTTGAAAAGGAGAAACGCTGTGAAACGGATTGTTTTGAAAAGCATGTTGGCGGCTTGTATCGCCTGTTCAGCGACGTTTGTCCCGGCAACTGCGCAGGAGCACGACCACTCACACGATGGTCATGATCACGCTGCCCCGGGGCACGTGCATACCGGAGAATCGGTGGCGTATCAGTTGGCCGCCTGGAAGTCGCTCCACTTTGATGACGCTCAGAAGGCCGCACAGCATGCGGCAACAGTCAAGAAGCTGGGCTGCGAAGTCCGTCAAAGCGCTCACTCGGGGCATACCGATGTCAGCTACCGTTGCCCCGAATGGAAAACGCTGGCCGTGGCTAATCACCAGTTGGCCGCGCAGTGGATCGGCTGGCTGAAGGGCTCAGGGTTTGACGTCTCGCACGCTCATCCGGCGTCTCAATTCGCAACCGGGCCGGAAGCCGTTGAGTTCAGGTTGATCAAATGGAAGTCGTTGCATGGCACGAATTCCCCACAAGAAACGCAGCTCGTGAACCAACTGAAAACGATCGGCTGCGAGGTAGCGGTTGAACAGCACAATGGACACTCGGACATTCGCTTTCGAGCTCCCACCTGGCGCGATATCCACGTGGCCGATCACGCCAGCGCGGAGCAGTGGTCGACTTGGTTGGAGCAAAACGGTTTCGAAGTTCATCACAGTCACTGAGCCGTTCGATTGCTTTGATTCGGGCTCGCCCGCACTTCAGCATCGTTCTTAACCACCGTATGCGAAGTTTCCTTGAGCGATGGGAAACCAAGCCCTCGAGTAATCGCTTTCCCCCAATGGAACCCTTGTTATGAAAAAGAAATGGTGCTTTGCTCTTCTCTTAGGTGCGCTTCCGATTTTCAGCGGTTGCGGTAACCCATCAGCCGCTCCAGCGGGCGGTGCAGTCAACATCGATGGGCCGCCTCCGGCGACGGTCGACGCGCACGGCCATCCATCCGAAGGGCCCCATCACGGCGCACTGGTCGAGCTCGGCAACGAGGAGTTTCATGCCGAAGTCGTTCATTCAGCCGACACGGTGACGGTTTACATCCTCGATGCTTCGGCCTCCAAGGCGGTGCCGATCGATGCCCAGGACGTGACGATCAACGTCGTACATGACAACCAACCTGAGCAGTTCAAACTGGCGGCCAGCCCCGAAGCGTCCGATGGAGCAGGAAAGTCGTCGCGTTTTGCACTGCAGGACTCCGAACTGGTCGAGCACTTGGACACTCCTGCGGCTGCTCCCAAGCTGATGATCACCATCAACGGCACACCTTACCGTGGCGAAGTACACCACGACCATGATCATGCGGGACATGATCATGCGGGACACGATCATGATCACGAAGGACACGATCACTAAAGCCCTAATCGTGACGAGATAGAGCGGGCTAGCTTTTCGCGCTGCCCTTGGCGTCTTACTGGTCATCGAGTTGCGTTTCCCTTCTGGGAAAGCGCCACGAGCCATCAAGACGCCGAGCCGGCAGCGCTAGCCAGGAATACAAATATTGCAGGACACCGGGAATTCTGCGAACCCGTGGCTCACCTGGTAAAGCGATACGTTCTTGCGGGCGGGAAGATGTTCAACCCTTTGTCTTGCAGCGTCCGCGGCCCGCTGGGTGCGAGCGATGAAGGCGGAAGTTCAACTGGAGCCCCTGCGGCACCGTACATCGTCTGTGCAGGAACTGGGGCCACTTGTGGAAGAACCGAGGCCGCGTCTTTCAGGACTTCAACGGTTGTCGATTTGACCACTCCGTCTTCTATCTGGTAGGTGACCTTTGCCTGCTCGGGAGGCACTGGAGAGCGGAGGGCGAAGTCTAAGATCGTATGAGTGAGCCGAGAGAGTTCGGCAACATTCTCGGGGGCTACCCAAACGTATGTCGAGCCATGATTCCCGACGTAGGCAGCCGATTTCGGTACATCCCGTTTCCTA
Organism: Aureliella sp.; assembly: GCA_051953155.1. Taxonomy (GTDB): domain Bacteria; phylum Planctomycetota; class Planctomycetia; order Pirellulales; family Pirellulaceae; genus Aureliella. Next base: position 3,235 of record JBQCJB010000588.1, read on the forward strand.
CCAACTCCAAACCATCCCGTCCGAGGCATTCGACAGCAGTACTCGGCCTCTCCGTAAAACTCACGAAACAGGTCCTCGCAAGAGCGGCACTCGCCACACGTGCACGTTTTTCCGGTGGCAGCTTGATATGCGCATTGCATTCGACGAAGCTTGTCAGCTTCATTTACGGATTCCAAGTTCCAGTTGCCGGATGTGCCTCGAGATCCGTTGGCTCCAAGCGTTGTACCAACGAGTGTGGACGGGTCCCATTCGAATCCCAACGATCCTTCGCTATTGGT
>JBQCJB010000589.1:0-12940 GCA_051953155.1 Aureliella sp.
CTCGCTGGAGCGGGGCGAGGGGGAGCCTGCGCCAAGTAGGACAGTCGTCTCGACTGTCTAGCGCAACGCGCACGCTCACATTGCGATCAAGTTGACCGTGTCCGCGCTGCTCACCCCTCACCTCCAACCTCCTCTCGCCGAAGCGGGACGAGGGGGAGCCGGACATGCGCGCTGGGCTTAATTGGCGGCGGTAAGACGGGATTGGGCGGCGGCAAGGACTGGGGCGGGTAGATTTTGCCAGAGGTCGGGCAGGCGAGCGGTGGCGACGAAGGGTTTGGCGGTTTGCGGATGCCGAAAGACCAGTTGCCAACTGTGCAGCGCCAAGCACTGGCGATGACCTTCCGGATCGAGCGGCCCGAACAACTGCCGGCTGCCGTAGCTCCAGTCGCCGACCACTGGCGCGCCGCGGCTGGAGAGTTGCAAACGAATCTGATGCATGCGTCCGGTCAACAGTTCGATGTCGACCAGCGACAGGCCCTCGGCCGATGCGATCGTCTGGGCGCGCAGTTCTGCCAGTTTGGCTCCGGGAGCGTCGGCCGTGACGATCTCGGCGAGCGGCTTATCCGGAATCTTTCGCAGGTAGTCCGAGAGAAGTTCAGCGCCCGCCGGCAACGAGCCTTCGATGACTGCCATGTAACGCTTGGCGACCTTGCGACTTTGGAACTGTTCGCCGAAGCGTTTGAGAGCGCGCTGGTTGCGCGCCAGCAGCATCACACCGGAAGTGCCTCGATCCAAACGGTGCGGCAGTCCGATAAATGGTCGACCAGGATGGGAGTCACGCGCGGCCAACTGCGCGACGAGCAGCGCTTGGACGTTGTCGATACCTGGAGCGCTTTGCGAGAAGAGTCCGCACGGCTTGTTGATCAAGAGGAAGTGAGCTTCTTCGTGCAGTATCTCGAGCACATCGCCACCCAAACCAACAGCGCAAAAAAATAACGAGGAGTCCCGGCCACGAAAAACAACAAGGACGACAGTTGTTTCTCCACGAACTCCTCGTTACATGTTCTTTTTTTAGTGCCAACAAAAATTTGGTCAAGATGGAAATCGATTTTTCTCGCGCTCTCTTCGCTCGCGCGGCGGGCTGTGCGATACTCACCGCCGAGGTTCATCAGCAATGCAATCCAACTCGTCGACACCTGCGCGACCACACATTCTCTTCGTCACCGGACAACTGGCCGAAGCCGCCGTGCGCGCGATCGTACGCGATGTCGCCGCTGAGGTCGGCTTCGATTATTCGATCGCCGTGTTGCCGATCACCGTCGCCGCGCTGATGACTCCGAAGTGGCTACTGCGCAAGTTGCAAGTGCCCGCGGAAGTCACGCGCATCGTCGTTCCGGGCGCGCTCGAATCAGGCATCGATCAACTGCGCAGCGCGCTCCACGTCACCGTCGATTGCGGTCCGCGCGACATTCGCAACCTCGCAGAATTCTTCGGGAAAAAACGAGAAATAGCAGACCAGTTGAACGAGCACTCGATCGAGATCCTGGCCGAAATCAACCACGCCCCGGCGCTATCGCTCGAGCAGTTAGTCGACAGCGCGAAAGCGCTGGCCGCACAAGGCGCCGACGTCATCGATTTGGGATGCACACCGGGGTCGCAGTGGTCGCGCGTCGGCGATGCCGTCAGCGCACTGCGCGATGTGGGGCTGCGCGTTTCGATCGATTCATTCGACGCGCAAGAGGTCGCGCTGGCATGTCGCGCGGGGGCTGAATTGGTGCTGTCGGTCAACAGTCGCAACCGCGCCGCTGCGCTCGACTGGGGTGTCGAAGTGGTCGTCGTTCCCAACGCGCCGAGCGATGAAAAAAAATTTTTCGACACGATCGATTTTTTACTCGCGCGCGATGTGCGCATGCGCTTGGATCCGATCCTCGAACCGATCGGTTGCGGTTTCGCGCGCTCGCTCCAACGCTACAGCGACTGCCGGAAGCGTTTCGATGCGCTGCCGATGTTGATGGGCATCGGCAACTTGACCGAACTGACCGATGTCGATTCCGCGGGCATCAACCTGTTGCTGCTGGGCATCTGCCAGGAACTGCGCATCGAAAGCGTGCTGACCACGAACGTGATCAACTGGGCGCGCACCAGTGTGCGTGAATGCGACATCGCGCGGCGCTTGGTGCACTATGCCGTCCAACACCGCATTCCGCCCAAACGCTTGGATGATCGCCTGGTCATCGCACGCGATCCAAAGGTCAATCGCTTCTCCGATGACGTAATCGATCAACTGGCCGATGCGATCCGCGATGCCAACGTGCGACTGTTGGCGCAGGACGGCCTGATCCATTTGTTGGCGGCAGGTTTGCACTTCCAAGGTTCCGATCCCTTTGCGGTCTTCGAGCAGGCGCTCTCCAGCCCGCTGGGCGAACGCATCGACGCCAGCCACGCGTTCTATCTCGGCTTCGAAATGTCCAAGGCGCTGACGGCTCTGACCTTGGACAAACAATACGAACAAGACGAGGCCTTGCGCTGGGGTTATCTGATGCGAAGCGAAAAATCGCACCGCCTGCCTCGCAAACGTCCATGATCGACCGGTAACCGCCGGGCAGTGGTTCGGTTAAAATGGGCATCCGCTTGTAACTTTCGCTCGTCCTGCCCGGCCGATCTTCGTTGTCCGCTCTGGAACTGAATAGCCGCACTCGTGCCGACCACCTCCTCCCAGATCGAACCCTTTGTCCGTTCGTTGCCCAGCAGTTGGACGCCCGAGTATTGCTTCCGCCATTTGAGCCAACTGCCCGGATGCGTCTGGTTGGATAGCAGCCAGGTCTCACCGCAGTTGGGGCGTTACAGCTATCTGGCTGCCGATCCCTTCATCACCCTGCGCGTCGACAAGCCGTTCGCAGCGGCCCTTGATAGCGTCTCGCGACTGTGCGAGCGGTTCTACCAACCCGCGCTGCCGGAATTGCCGCCGTTTCAAGGTGGCTGGATGGGCTGGCTCGGTTATGAGCTGGGCGGTTGTTTCGAACGGCTGCCTCCGTTTCGTCACAACGAGTTCCAGTTGCCGCTAGCAGCCCTGGGGTTATATGACGTCGTGTTGGCCTGGGATCACCAGCGCGGACAGAGCTGGATCATCAGTCAGGGTTGGCCGCGCGCCGACCGGGCGCGCGAACGGCTGGCCTATCGGCGCCTGCAGCAGTTCGTCTCTTTGCTCGAGAGACAGCCGCCGGCCAAGATCGGCCCGCCGATCGCTGCCGCCGGCACGTGGCCGCTAGCAGCCAATCGCTTGGCGCCCCAATTTCCAACGCGGTGGTCGAACAACTGGACGAGCAATTTTTCGTCCAGCGGTTTTCGCGATGCCGTGGCTCGCGCGGTCGAGTATGTCCATGCCGGCGATATTTTTCAGGTCAATCTGGCTCAGCGTCTGCTCCATAAAGCTCGCTGTTCAGCCGCCGAACTGGCGCTGCATTTGAGAACGACCAATCCTGCACCCTTTGCTGGCTACGCCGACTTCGGCCGCGTCCAGGTCGTCAGCACGTCACCGGAACGTTTTCTGACGTTGCAGGCCGGTCAGATCGAAACGCGGCCGATCAAGGGAACGCGCCCGCGGATGAGCGATCCGGTGGCCGACCAAGGAATTGCGCAGTTGCTGCGCACCAGTCCGAAGGACCGCAGTGAGAACGTGATGATTGTCGACTTGCTCCGCAACGATCTCTCGCGCGTCGCCGAGCCCGACAGCGTCCGAGTCTCGCAACTGTGCGAACTGGAGGGCTATCGCTATGTGTGGCATTTGGTCAGCGCCATCCAGGCACGCTTGGCCAGCGGTCGCACGCCCGTCGACTTGATCAAAGCGACCTTTCCAGGCGGCAGCATCACGGGCGCACCGAAAATCCGGGCGATGGAGATCATCGCTGAACTTGAACCTACCTGCCGCGGGCCCTATTGTGGCAGTCTGGGATACATTTCTTGCGCGGGCGACATGGATCTGAACATCCTTATTCGCACCGTGACCGCCTGCGACGGCTGGTGGCAAGTGCCCGTGGGTGGCGGCATCGTAGCCGACAGCCAACCAGGGCTCGAAGAGCAGGAAACCTGGCACAAGGCCGAGGGGATCCTGCGCGCTATCGATCAGTTGGTAGTGTGAGCAGCGCTTCTGTCTTTCATCGATCTCTCGCTACGCAAAGCCAAACATCGCATGATACTACTGATCGATAACTATGACAGTTTCGTATTCAACCTGCAGCGTTATCTCGGTCGCCTCGGGCACCCGACGCAGGTGGTGCGAAACGATCAAGTTCCGCTGGAGCGAATCGCAGCCGGTGACTACCAGGCCATCGTCATTTCGCCCGGACCCAAGGCACCCGAACACGCTGGCCAAACGCTCGAGGTCATCGAGCGCTTTCATACCGACGTGCCCATGTTGGGCGTGTGTCTCGGGCATCAAGCGATTTGCCAGGCGCTCGGCGGCCGCGTCATCCGCGCACCGCGAGCCGTGCATGGCCAAAGCAGTCCGATCGAGCACCGAAATTCGCGTCTGTTTGCGGGCTTGCCCAATCCCTTTCACGCCGCGCGCTACCATTCCCTCATCGTCGATCGCGCGACGCTGCCCGCGGCGTTGACGGTGACCGGCGTCACCTCGGTAGAACAGCCGTTGGCCGCAGGTGCTGCCGATCGTTCCAGCACCTCGGAGATCGTCATGGCGGTCGAACACAGCCAGTTGCCGCTGTTCGGCGTCCAGTTCCATCCCGAATCGATTCTCAGCGACGTGGGCTACCGGATCCTGGCGAACTTTCTCCAGATCGCCGGACTTGGCGTCGCGCAGGCGTTGCCGACGACCGACTTTGCCACCAGCGACGTGTGGAACAGTTTTCAGACGGCCAATTCGAAGTCGTCGGCTGCTTTGGCGCTCGATGAAGACCAGTGGCCGCCGGCTGTCTTGCCGCAGAGCTTGCCGCTGCCGCCTGAGCAGCCCGCACCGTGATCATCGAAGGTTTGATCAGTTCAGCCGGTCCCAGCGGGCCGCACGTGTCGGCCCTCGGTCCGGTGGTCGATGAAGAATTGACCCAGTGGACGCTGCGTCCGTTTCAAACGTCGCGCATCTTTCGGCTCTTGCGCGCCAATCCCGTGTGCGTGTTCCACGTCATCGACGACACGCTGCCGATCGTGCGGCTGGTCCTAGGGCTCGAGCCCCAGCTGACGTTTGACGAAGGCCCAGGTGGCGGTTGGATCATTCGCGAGGCGTGTCACTGGTACCGGCTGGAGGTCCAGCGTTGGAACATGGTCAGCCCGCGCAGCGAAGCGGAAGCGGTTTGCACGGACCGTGGCGTGCTGCGCCCGTTTTGGGGATGGAATCGCGCCAAGCATGCACTGCTGGAAGGGGCGATCTTGATCTCTCGCCAGCACATGCTCGCGGCAGACGAACTCGACGCTGCTCTCGAGAGGCTGCGCTCGCCGATCGAAAAAACGGCGGGACCTCGAGAACTGGAGGCTTGGCAGTTGATTGAGAACTGGCGCAAGTAGACCACCGGAAAAGCGTCGATTACCATAGGTCGTCGTTTCTGCGGTCTCGAGACGGTGGGTCAGCCATAACCGGATTATTAAGGTTTCTCTATGAACGCTCGCTCTGGGTGGTCGCGCGGTGTGCAGCTGGGGATCGTGTTGGCGGTTGCCAGCCTGGCCGGTTCGCTCGCGCCGGGACGGCTGACGGCCGATGACTGGTTGCAGTTCCGCGGCAGCCAGGGGGATGGCGAAAGCCGCGTCGTCGATCTCCCGGTCGAATGGTCGGCCACCGAACATGTGGCTTGGCGCTGCGAGTTGCCCGGCGAAGGTTGGTCGAGTCCCGTCGTGCAAGGGGACCGCATTTATCTTTCCGCCGCCATCACGCTCGACGAAGGTGCTGCCGCTGGTGACCGAGAGTTGGCTCTGCTGATCGTCGACGCCCGCTCGGGGAAATTAGAACGGCGCGTCAAGCTGCTGACCGAGGTGGCCGCATCGGCGCCGAAGATTCATTCCAAGAACAGCCACGCCAGTCCCACACCGGTCATCGTCGGCGACCGCGTCTACGTTCACTTTGGTCATCTCGGCACCGCCTGCACCTCGACCGCTGGTGAGGTGCTGTGGACGAACGACCAACTGCCCTACCCGCCTGTGCACGGCAATGGTGGATCGCCGGTCGTCGTTGGCCAGTCGTTGATCTTTTCACAAGACGGCGGTAACGAAGCTAAGGTGATCGCGCTCGACACGCACACTGGAAAGCTCCGCTGGGAAGTGCCGCGGAACGTCGAGGCATCGAAGAAGTTTTCTTTCTGCACGCCGCTGGTGACCGAGATGGCTGGCCGGCAACAAGTGATCATTCCGGGATCTGGCGTCGTCCAGAGTCTGGACGCCGAAACGGGCCAAGAGATTTGGCGCGTGCGTTACGAGGGCTACAGCGTCATTCCGCGCCCAATCGTGGCCGCCGGACTGGTAATGGTTTGCACCGGCTATGACCGCCCGTCGCTGATTGCGATTCGACCTGACGGCGCAGGAGACGTGACCGACACGCACGTCGCCTGGCAGACAAACGTTGCCGTGCCGCACACGCCCAGCCTCAGCACGCGCGACGGGCTGGTCTTCATGGTCAGCGACAAAGGCATCGCCAGCTGTCTGGAAGCGGCCACGGGCAAAGAGGTTTGGAAGGAGCGGATCGGCGGCAATTTTTCCGCTTCACCCCTATTGGCCGGCGAGCTGTTGTATTTGCTCAGCGAAGAGGGGGACACGACGATCGTCAAAGCGCAGCGCGAGTTCCAGCAAGTGGCTCGCAACAAGCTCGGCGATCGGACGCTGGCTTCGATGGCCGTCATCGATCACGACCTGCTCATTCGCTCCGCCGCCGCGCTGTGGCGCATCAAAAAGTAGGACAGCCGTCTCGGCTGTCACGCTCGCTATTTGTGATGCCGGACTGGTTTGGTTTGGGAGCATTGAACTTTGGCGTTTGACAGGCCGGAGGCCTGTCCTACTTGAGGGGGCGTTAGCGCGTTAGGGGGCGGCTGCTGGTGGCGCGGGCGGTGCGGGGAGCTTCGCCGACGTAGACCTTCGGGTCGTCGACGATCCACGCCGTCGTCCAGTTGCGGCCATCGTCGCCATTGACGACGTTGTAGAAAAAGGTGCGGAAGCGTTCGCAGCGATAGCCGTACGGATACTGCGACGTGATGTAGTCCTGCTCGGTCAACTCCTCAACGCCCGGACGTGCGTAATAGTGCACCATGCCGTCGGGCGTAAACGACATGCCGAGCGTCCACCAGCCGGTCTGCGTGATCTGCGGACCTTTGAAGTCGCCGCCGTTGCGAGCCGCTCGGACGCGGAAGTACGCATAGTCGTCCGGCTTGCCCGTCTGGTGCTTGCTCTCGAGCACGATGAACAGGCCCGGCCAGTAAACTTCGTTCTCTTCTTGTTTGGACGAGAACAGAAAAACCTGCTTCTCGCTCATCTTGGTCGTCTCGACCGCTGCCCGAAACGCGAACTGCGGTCCGGACCGTTTTTCCCATTGAGCGATCGGTGGCAGGAAGACGCGGGTGGTGACGCTAGGCGTCTTGGATACGGCGATCGGACCGCCGATGCGGTACTGGACGTTGGCGATGAAATCTTCTTGATGCATCTGGTGGCTGGGCCGGTTCGGGATGCCGGTGTACAGCGACTGCATCAGCATCGAACCTTGGCTGCCGGGCAGGCCGCCTTCGGGAGTCGGGACGCGCTTGACGACGTCTGGCTGGCCGCGTTTGATACCTTCGTACCACCGCCCGTTACCCGACTTGCCCAGCGGGTTGTTCTGCATCTCGTTAATGTCTTCGGTGCTTTTCGGGTTGTTATAGATGTAGTTCCACTTCGGATCCTCGAAATCGTCCCCGACCTGCGTCAGTTCGATCCCCGAACCCGGCACGACGGGACGTTGCGCCAGGGCCGACGATCCAAGGGCGGCGCAGCCGAAAAAACCAACCGCGATTGCTTGCAGCCAGAGAGTCAAACGCATGTCGAGTTCCTTTGCCGAAGGAGGAGAACAGCCCTGGGACTTATCGGCCGATAGAAGCGGCAAGCTTGGAAAAATCGCTTCCCCTTTTTGCGCAACCCCTCAAAGTCCGCCCAGGTTCCCGCGACTGCCAATCCCACTTGTCATCAAACCCCGTTACGACGTACGATCCAGTTGTTGCGTTTTTACAGGCAGAGCATGCGATAACTTCCTCAGGGCTACGGAGAGGCTGGAATGATCGACGTCGATGAAATCATGCGTTTGCATGCGGCCACGGTTGCGAAGTGGCATTCGGAACCGGTCAGCAATCAAAGCAGCGGATTTCTTGGGCTTGTTTGCCAGCAACACCTGTTCAATTTTGAACTGTGGCATCAAGAAGATATCGCTCGCAGTCCCGACGTGACCGACCAGCAGATCGCAGAGGTCAAACGCCGCATCGACAAACTGAACCAACAGCGCAACGACGCGATCGAGAAATTGGACGATGCGATCACCGCGATGCTCGAGGATCAGCAAATAGAGCCCAAGCCCGGTGCGCGGCAGAACACGGAGACGCCCGGCAGCGCCATCGACCGATTGAGCATCATGGCGCTGCGGTTGTACCACTACGAAGAACAGATCGAGCGCTCGGATGTCGACGTTTCGCACCTGGACCGCGTTGGCCAACGCATCCAGATGTGCCGCGAGCAGCAGCGCGATTTGAGCCAGGGCCTGCGCGAGTTGCTCGCAGATATCTTCGCTGGGGTCAAGCGGCACAAGACCTATCGTCAGATGAAGATGTACAACGACGCCTCGCTGAACCCGTTCCTTTACAAGTCCAAAAAAACCGCCGCCACGGCGGATTGATCGCGAAACAACGTGAGCACGCAAACGCAACCTTCGCCAGCCACGCTACCCGATCCGGACGATCGATCGCCATCCGAAGGGCCGACTGGTTCGCTTTGCGTGGTGATTTGGGATGGCCAGTGCAATTTTTGCCGGCAGCAGGTCGTGCGCTTGCGCAAGCTCGATTGGACCGGCCGGTTGACGTTCCTCAGCTTGCACGATCCACGCGTCGGCGAGCGTTATTCGCAGCTGACGCACGAGCAGTTGATGGCTGAGATGTGGGTCGTGCTACCCGATGGCCGGATGTTCGGCGGTGCCGACGCGCTGCGGGCGCTCAGCCGCGTGCTGCCTGCGTTGTGGCCGATTGCTCCCCTGCTCCACCTGCCGCTGACCATGCCGCTGTGGCGCGGTCTGTACCGCTGGGTGGCTCGCAATCGCTACCGGTTGGCTGGCAAGAACTGCGATGGCGGAACTTGCGCTCTGCATGCATCCAAACGCTGAAGGGTGTTTCGAGGCCGCCAGCGCGGTCCCGGCTCACTTGAAATAGTCGACGGCGTTTTGAAAGATGACGAAGCCTTCTCCGTGTTCGGGCTGCTCGCTGCGGCGGGTCCAGAACGGATGATGCGTGGCTTCCAGATGGCGTTCCGGGTGCGGCATCAGGCCGAAAATGCGACCGCTGGCGTCGCACAGTCCGGCGACGTTCATGTCCGCGCCGTTCGGGTTGGCTGGAAACGGCAGTGGTTCATCGGAAGCTGGCTGGCCTTCGCTGGCGTAACGCAGGCAGAGCTGTCCGCTGGCGGCTAGTTGGCGCCCGGCCTCGCCCGAGCGCAGGACGAGCCGCCCTTCCGCGTGGGCCATCGGCAGGAACATCCGCTCGACGCCGCGCAGAAACACGCAGTTGTTCTTGGTCGTCGCCAGGTGGACCCAGCGGTCTTCAAAACGAGCCTGGCGGTTGAGCGTCAGCGTGGCGGGCGGTTCCTCGGGTGAATCGAAAAAGATGCCCAGCCGCATCATGATCTGAAAACCGTTGCAGATGCCCAGCACCAGATGTTGCTGGTCGCGGAAGTGATCGACGACCTCGCTCAGATGGACTTTCAACTGCTGCGCCAAGATGCGACCAGCGGCGATGTCGTCGCCGTAGCTGAAGCCCCCCGGGAAACACAGGATTTGATGGTCCTTGGCCAGTTGCGGCGACTCGATCAGTCGATTGACATGCAGCAAGGTCGTCTTGGCACCCGCCCGCTCGAAGGCATACCCGGTTTCAACTTCACAATTCGTTCCAGGGGCTCGCAAGATGAGCACCTTCGGAGTCGCCATCAATGGACCTCGCATGCCTTGGGGCAATGGACGCTGGTGTGCGGGCAGGCGTGGCGAGGCAGGCTCGCTACGGCTGGTAAGAAAACCCTGTGAATTTGCCAGTTTGACCCTACTTGGCCGCTCTGCCAAGGGGCCTTCCACGCGACCTCCCCTGACGGTTTTTGAGCAAAGCGAGTAAAAATAGCGGCTGTTCCAGTCCCCGACGACCAGGCCGCTTTCGGAAAAAGGTGCAGTTCCTCATGCCGCAGATCAAAGCTTTTCGCGGACTGCGTTACAACATGGCGCAGATCGGTTCGCTCAGCGATTGTGTCGCTCCTCCCTACGATGTGGTCGACGGCCAACTGCAAGCCGAACTGTACGCCAAAAGTCCGTACAACTTTATCCGGCTGGAACTGACCAAACCGGAACCGGGCGACTCCGACCCGCAAGCCGTCTACAACCGCGCCGCTTCGCTCTTTCGGCAGTGGCGGCGCGATGGCGTGTTGCAGAGCGAACCGGATGCGGCGATCTACGTTTACCATCAGATCTTCGATTACGCTGGCCGGACCTACACACGCCGCGGATTTATGGCGCGCATCCGCCTGGTCCGTTTCGGCGAAGGCAACATCTATCCACACGAACAGACGCACGCCAAAGCTAAGGATGACCGCCTGAAACTGACCCGAGCCTGCCAGGCCAACCTGAGCCAGATCTTCGGCTTGTATCCCGACCCGCAGAACGCAGCCCAGAATCTGCTGGAGGAGCACATCGCGTCCCGCGCGGCCCTCGAGGCAGTCGATCATCTGGGTGTGACGCACCGCTTGTGGCCGGTCAGCGACATGAACGTCATCGGCCGCGTAGCGTCGCTAGTCGAAGACAAACCGATGTTCGTCGCCGATGGCCATCATCGTTACGAAACGGCCTGCAACTACCGCGATGAACTGGCCGCGGCGGCCGGCGGACAATTGCCAGCCGAGCATCCGGCCAATTTCGTGCTAAGCATGATGGTCAGCATGGACGATCCCGGCCTGATCGTTCTGCCGACGCATCGCTTGATCGAAGGTTGCCAGGAGTTCACTGCCGCCGAGCTGCGGCAGCGGCTGGGCGAAACGTTCGACTGCGAAGACGCCGGCAGCGGCCCCCAGGCTGCCGCTCAGGTTTGGAAGCAGATCGAGACGCTGGACGATCAGAGCGTGCTAGGGCTTTATACCGCCGCCGATCAGAAGTGGACGCTCGTGTCCGCCAAACCAGCTGCGGCCGAGCGCATGCGCCAGATCGCTCCCGACCAAAGCGATGATTGGCGGAGTCTGGGTGTGGCCTTGCTGCATCGTCTGGTGTTTGAAGAGTTGTTGGGAGTCCATGAAAAGGAACTGCCCAAGCCGACCTACGTGCATCTGGTCGACGAAGTCGTGGCCGGGCTCGAGGGACGCCTGGAAGGCAATCGCCAATACCCTCTGGCCGCGTTGGTCATGCCGGCCACGGTCGACGACATCCGCGCCGTCAGCCTGCACAACGAACGCATGCCGGCCAAGAGCACGTACTTTTATCCTAAGCTGCTCAGCGGTCTGGTCGTCAATCCGCTGGACGCCAACTGAAGCGACCGACTCTCCGGGCTCTCAGGGCCTCAAGGCTCCAGAGCTCTCAGGGGGCGAGCAGTTCACGGTAGAGCGTCGCGTACTTCGCCAGCTGGTCTTCCAGGCGGAAGTGCGCGGCGACTTGCTGCCGGTTAGCCAGTCCGCATTGGTCGCGGAGAAACGCGTCGCTGGCGAGTCGCTCGACGCGCTGCCGAAACGCAGGCCAGTCGCCCGGCGGCGCCAGCTGGGCATCGGCCAGCGGCTGCGCAACGCCAGCGGCCAACAGTTGCCGTACGCCATCGACGGCGAACGCGACAAACGGTCGACCCAAGCCCATCGCTTCCAGCAGCACATTGGGCATACCTTCGTAGGCTGCCGGCAACAGCAGGATGTCGCTGGCCAGCATCCAGCGGGCGACGCGCGGTTGCCACGGAACCAGGTGCACGCGGTGCTCGAGCCCCGCTTGCTCGACCAGCCGCTGCACCGGCGCTTGCAAACTGCCTTGCCCGATGACGACGCTCTGCCAGCCAGGCAGGCGATTCAACATTGCCGGAAGGTTTTGGGCTAGTTCTACCACGCCTTTTTGCGGCTCGAGCCGGCCGACGAACAGCAGCACGTGTTCGGGCTGCGCCAGATTGAGCTCGCTCCAATCGCCCGCGGACGTGGACTCGAGCGTGGACAGAGCGACTCCGTTGGGAATCGTCACGAGTTTGTCCGAGGGCAAACGCTCGCAGCAGAGGGCATGTACGCGGACGTCGTCGCTGACACACACGATCCGCGCCATGCGGCGGGCGCTGCGGCGTTCGATTGGCCAGCGCCAGCGGCGCGGCTCGCTGACGCGCATGCCGCCAACCAGCCGAGCGCGGTGGCGACCCAGAGCCGCCGCGGCCAGGACGTTGGCATGCCAAAGCATCGACTGAACGATGTCGGGATCGAAGGCCAACAATTCGCGTCGCAGCCAGCCCAGGGCGCGTGGCAGATGGCCCAGGCCTCGCGCCTGCCCGAAACGCACGTCGATATTGGCCGCGCGCAGTCGCGCAACCAGAGCGTCGCGCGGCGGGACCGGGGGCGGCCCGATCGCCAAAACTCGCACCTCGCAGCCACCCGCTGCAAGAAAGATCGCCAACTCGGTCAGGCAACTTTCGGCGCCGCCGGTGTCCAGTTCGGTGATTACCAGGGCGATTCGCAAAGGATTCGTTCGCTTGGCTTGCTGAGAGTTGGGCTGTTGAAAAGCTGGGCGCGCGCCGCGGCGCCGAGGGCGGCTGCGCCATCGTTCCGTATTTTAACCAGAGGCGTTATCCTTGGT
>JBQCJB010000590.1:0-8643 GCA_051953155.1 Aureliella sp.
TATTCGCCGGACGGCAAGCACATTTGTTTCGCGTCCAATCGCCGCGCTTACTCGGGCGAATTGTCCGAAGAGGAACAGGAGCTGTTCGCGCAAGACCCGGCGTCGGCTATCGACCTCTTTATGATGGATGCCGACGGCAAGAATGTGCGGCGACTGACCGACGCAATCGGCTACGATGGTGGTCCTTTCTTTTCGCCCGACGGACGCACAATTTGCTGGCGGCGTTTCAGCCAAAACGGGGCGACCGCAGAAATCATGCTGATGAATGTCGATGGCACCCAGCAGCGGGCGATCACGCACATGCAGGCGATGAGCTGGGCACCGTTCTTTCATTCCAGCGGCGATTACCTGATCTTCGCCACCAACAAACACGGCTTTGAAAACTTCGAACTTTATTTGATCGATGCCAAAGGTGCGCACGAGCCAGTGCGGGCGACGTACCGAGCTGGCTTCGATGGCTTGCCCGTTTTCCCTCCCGGTGGAGACTCGCTGGTCTGGACCAGCAACAACGGCTCGTCCCAGTCACAGCTGTTCGAAGCCAAGTGGAACGACCAGGCCGCTCGCCAGTTGCTGGGGCTGAGCCAAGAGGCGGACCGCGCGGCGGTCGACAAACCCAAGACCGACGCGACCGCTAGCGACTCATCTGCCGCCGTCGATGCGCTCGCGGCCAGCGCGCCCTCGATCCAAGCTGCCGACATCGGCCGCCATGTCGACTATCTGTGCCGTCCTGAACTGGGCGGGCGACTGACGGGAACGGAAGGCGAACGCAAAGCCACCGCCTACGTCGCGGCCTACCTGGAAAACTTGGGGCTCAAACCGGCTGGCGAAAACGGCACGTTCTTTCAGGAATTCGAATTTGTGTCCAACGTCCAACTCGGACCACACAACGCGTTGAAAGTCGCCGAGACGGATTACCAGATCAATCGCGATTGGCGGCCGCTGTTCTTCTCGCAAGACGGCACGGTCGAACCGACGGACATCGTGTTCGCAGGCTACGGCATCGTCGCTCCGGCCGAAAAGGGACAGGCCGAGTACGACAGCTACACGCACCTGGACGTCAAGGACAAGTGGGTGCTCGTCTATCGCTTCCTGCCGCAGGATATCAGCCCCGAGCGGCGGCAGTACTTGTCCGCTTTCAGCGTGCCGCGCTACAAAGCAATGGTGGCTCGCGATCGCGGTGCCAAAGGACTGATCATCGTCAGCGGTCCAACTAGCGCGGTACGCCAACAACTCGCTCCGCTCTCGATGGACGGAACTCTCGGAACGAGTAGTCTGGCCGTCATCAGCATCACCGACGAAGTTGCGCGGACTTGGCTCAAGAGCAGCGGCAAAGACCTGGGCGATTTGCAAAAGGAACTCGACCGCGGTGAACCATCGATGGGTTTCACGCTCGAAGGAGTCAAGCTTTCCGCCCAAATCGATTTGGAACCGGTCAACAGTCGCGGACGCAACGTGCTGGCCCTCCTGCCCGCGCCGGGCGTCAGTCCCGAGGCAGAGAAGAATCCGCATTACCAGCCGCCAGCGCTAGTCGTCATCGGAGCCCACATCGACCACTTGGGGACCGGCGCCGAAGGTAGCTCGCTGGCCAAAGAAGATGAAGTTGGCGGCATCCATCGCGGGGCTGATGACAACGCTTCGGGGGTGGCCGGCATGTTGGAAGTGGCCCAGTATCTTTCTAGCGAAGTCAGCGCCGGCCGGCTGAAACCGGTGCGCGATACTCTGCTGGCGGCCTGGAGCGGCGAAGAGCTGGGACTGCGCGGCTCGCAGGCCTTCTGCGATCACTTTGCCGAGCTCTACCCGGACCGGGCTGTGTGGCTGATGCCGCTGGAAAAAGCGGTCAAGGGACAAGTCGAGGCGGAATCGATCGAGAATCTCAATCCGGCGGTGACCGCTTGCTTGAACATGGACATGATCGGTCGCTTGCGGGAACAGCTGGTGTTGCAGGGAACCGGTTCGTCGCCTTACTGGGCCGGGTCAATCGAGCGCCGCAACGCGGTGACCGGTTTGTCGTTAGCCTTGCAACCCGATTGCAATCTGCCGACTGACGCGACCAGTTTCTTCCGGCGCGGAGTGCCGATCCTTTCGGCCTTCACCGGCTCGCATAGCGAATACCACACGCCGCGCGACACGCCGGAGCTGCTCAACTACGAGGGCGCTGCCCAGACGGCCAAGCTGATGGGTTTAATCGCGCGCGATCTGCTCACCGCTCCCGAGCCGCCGCCGTTTACCGACCAGCCGATTCAAAAGACGGCGGTTACGAGTCTCCGCGCTTACCTGGGAACAATTCCAAATTACACCAAGCAGGTCAAAGGAGCTCCGCTAGACGGAGTCGCCAAGGGTGGGCCCGCCGAGAAGGCCGGCTTGAAGGGCGGCGACGTGATTGTCGAACTGGCCGGACGCAAGATCGAAAACATCTACGATTACACGTTCGCGATCGACGCCTTGAAAATCGGCCAAGAGGTCAAAGTGGTCGTCGAAAGAAATGGCCAGACTCTCGAGCTGAAGGTCACGCCGCAATCGCGGCAGTAGCCCCCGTTTCGCGCTTGCCGACGCCCGTGCCCGCCGGCGTTTGAGACTGCGGCAGCAGGGCGGGGCCGTCGACGACTAGCGGAACTTGATGGCGATAAAGCCCAGCGTCACCATGACCAGCGAGAAGATGCCCCACTGGGTGACGTCCATGGCGTTGAACATCCAGTTGAGGTTATGCCAGGCTTTATCGCTGTAGTGATCGACGAAGGTAAAGACGACGGACATGATGCGCACGTTCTCCGAAAGCCACGGCCCGACCGGTGGAGGTTTCCATCTAAAATCTAGGTCCGGCACTCCGGCCAGAGTCGCGCGGCGGGCTGGCGAAGCGAGCCGATTGCGCTCCTGTTCGGGGAAAAGTGTGGAAGGGGCCGAAGAGTCGGAATATGCGGGCAACAGGTTGGGTGGGCGGGTGATTTTCATCGCTGAAAACCCCTTGCGGCCGGTGGCATCAAACGTATAATCCCATCGTCACAGCCGCTCGCCCACCAGGTGAGCCGGACTGGGGCCGTAGCTCAATTGGTTAGAGCACCGGACTGTCGATCCGGAGGTTGCGGGTTCGAGCCCCGTCGGCCTCGTTTTCAAAGCCAAAACCCTTGGAAGACGCTCAGTTTTCCAAGGGTTTTTTCGTGCCCACCTCGCACGGAGTGGACTCCGCGCAGCGGCTCAGCAACGCCACTCAATACCACGACGCAGCACATCCACGCGCTACGCGGGTCGGTCAATTCGCTTTGCCGGTCCGTCATTCGCTACAATACCCCTTGCGTCGTTGACAGGAGAATTTCGATCCGCTTGCGCAGGGTGAGACTGACGGATGAACGCTTCGATTCAATCGCTGATTGACTGTGGCACCAAGCTGTACCTCGACTCGGTCGACCCTGATTTGGTTCGGCAAAACATCCAGTGGGGCGCCGTCGGTGCAACGAGCAATCCGGTGATCATCAGCGGCCTCTTGGCCAGTGGCCGCTACGACCAGGATTTGCGGCGACTGGCAGCCACCGAAGGGGACGATGAGACCATCGCCTGGAAGTTGACCGATCAGGTCGTCAATGCGGCTCAGCAAGCATTCGCGCCCGTCTGGCAGAAATCGCGTGGCAACGCCGGCTGGGTCAGTTTCGAACTCGACCCGCTGATCGAAGATCCCGAGCGGGATATGCCGCACGCCGAGCGTGTCGAGCGCTATGTCGAACTGGGCCGGCAGTGGTCCGCGGGGCACACCAATCGCATGATCAAAGTCCCGGCCACGCCTGCCGGTATCGAAGCCCTCGAGCCGCTGGCTGCCGCCGGAGTCACGCTGAACGTTACGTTGATCTTTACGATGGACCAGTACCTCGCCGCCCGCGAAAGCGTCTGGCGCGGCGCCCAGCGCCGCAGTTCGCTCGACAGCTTCAAGAGTGTCTACAGCATTTTCGTGTCGCGCGTCGATCAGTTCACCAAGACGCACTTGCCACAGCTCTCGCCCGCCGCACAAGGTCAACTGGGTATCGTCAACGCCAAGCGTATCTGGCAAGCCAACCGCGAGTTTTGGCAAGCCCACCCAACGCCGCTCGAGCAAGAGATCATCTTCGCCAGCACGGGCACGAAGGATCCCAAAGATCCACCCTGGAAATACGTCGAAGCCTTGGCGGGCAGCGACATTCAAACTAACCCGCCCGAGACTAACGACGCCGTCGCCAACAGCGGCCGAACCTTCACGCGGCAAGTCGACCAGCTGCCATCGCAGGCCGTTCTCGATGAGCTCGACAAGCTCGTCGATTCGAACGTGCTGCACGCGGCGCTGATGAAGGAAGGCATCGAGAAATTCGCCACGCCGCAGAAAAAACTAATCGCCACCATCGCCGACCGCCGCGAAAAAGTTAGCGCGTAGTGGCGCGACAGCGAGACGGAAGTTAAAGCTAAAGCACGGACAGCCGAGACGGTAGTTAAACGTAAGGCGTGACAGCCGAGACGGCTATCCTACTTAACCTAACTCGGCTTCTTCGCCGGGTTTGGTTTTTTTGGCGGCGGTTTTCTTTTTGGCGGCGGTCTTCTTTTTGGTGGCTGTTTTTTTCTTGCTGGCCGCCTTCGGGGCGGCCTCGGCGGCTTTTTTGGCTCCGCGGCGAGCGGTTTTCTTTTTCCCGCCTCCCATGGCTGCCCGCGTCGCTAGCAGGTCGAGGGCTTGCGTGAATGTCAATTCCTCGGGCTTGGCGTCCTTGGGCAAGCTGGCGTTGGTTTCACCATCGGTGACGTAGGGCCCGTAGCGACCGTCGAGCAGTTGCACCGGATTGTTCGTTACCGGCGAGTTCTCGAACGTCTTGAGGGGCTCTTTCTTGACAGCTGCCCCGCGCGCACCTCGACCGCCGGTCTTTGGCTGGGCGAGCAATTCGAGAGCTTGCTCGTAGGTGACGTCGATCGGCGAGAGCCCGGCCGTCAGGCTGCGCGTCTCGGAACCGCATTGAATGTACGGCCCAAAGCGACCGTCGCGGGCGATCACCGGTTCCTTCGATTCGGGATGTTCGCCGAGCGTTCGCGGCAACGAGAGCAGTTTCAAGGCGATGTCCAGCGTGACGTCGCTGGCCGTCATTCCTTTGAGCAGCGAAGCATTTTTGGGCTTTTCATCCTCGCCGGTCGTTCCTAGTTGAACGTAGGGCCCGAAGCGGCCATTCTTGACGAAGATCGGCTTGCCCGATTCTGGATCGTAGCCCAGCGGCTCTTCCCCTTTGGCGGCTCCCTCGAGCAGTTCGACGGCCTTCTCGATCGTGACTTCGTCCGGCGCCAATTGGTCGGGCAGACTGGCCTTGCGCTCACCCTGCTCGATAAATGGTCCATAGCGACCGACGCGCACGAAGACCTCTTCGTCGCTCGATCCATCGTGAGGCTTGCCGAGGTAGAAGCGGCTGGTCTGCCGCGGATCGATTTCCTGGATCTTCGATTCCAGCAGCGGCTTGAGTCCCTTTTCGGGGCCGAAGTAAAACTCGCGCAAGTACTCGGAAAAGCCGCGTTCGTTGCGGCTGATCGCGTCGAGGTAATCTTCCATCTGCGCGGTAAAGTCGTAATCGACCAGCGAACCGAGATGCTCTTCCAGCAAGCGGATCACCGTAAAGGCCATCCAGCTTGGGACCAGCGCGTTGCCTTTCTTGAAGACGTAGTTGCGGTGCTGGATCGTATCGATGATCGACGCATACGTACTGGGTCGTCCGATGCCGCGTTCTTCCAGCGTGCGGGTCAGCGAAGCTTCCGTAAAGCGAGCCGGTGGTTGGGTCGTGTGCGACTTGGCATCGAGCGCTGTGAGGTTCAGTTGTTCGCCGGTTGTCATGGCCGGCAACAGGGCTTCCTGCTGGGCCAGTTCCGCTTCAGGATCATCACTACCCTCGACGTACGCCCGGAGGAAGCCTTCGAATTTGATCGTCGTGCCAGAGGCCTGGAAGACGGCTCCTTCGGCTTCGATCGTCACGGTGACGCGTTCCTTGTTCGCGTCGGCCATCTGGCACGCAATCGTGCGTTTCCAAATCATGTCGAAGAGCCGGAATTGGTCGTAGTCCAGCTCGCCGCGCAGCGTTTCGGGCAACTGGAACGGATGGCCGGCCGGGCGGATCGCTTCGTGAGCTTCCTGCGCGTTCTTGACCTTCGTGCTGTAGACGCGCACGGTGGGATGCAGGAACGACGGACCGTATTGCTGGCCGACCAGATCGCGCGCCGCCTGGACCGCCTCTTGGGCCAGCGAGGTCGAATCGGTACGCATATAAGTGATGTAGCCGTTTTCGTACAAGCTCTGCGCGATTTGCATCGTGCGTCGAGCAGTAAAGCCGAGCTTGCGGTTGGCTTCTTGTTGCAGCGTGCTGGTGGTGAAGGGGGGCTTGGGACGCTCGGTGAACGGGCGCACTTCGACGTTGGTGACGCGGAAGTCGCCGCTGCGGAGCTTTTCGACCAGCGCCTGCGCCGCCGGCTCGTCGAGCAGCAGGAGATTGGGGTCCTTGAGCTTGCCGGTTGCCGAGTCGAAATCTTTGCCCGACGGAATCCGGCGTCCCTGGTAGCTGACCATGTCGGCTGTGAATTGCTGACCAGCGGCCGTGCCGAGTTTGGCCAACAGGTCGAAGTAGGTCGCGCTGTGGAAGGCCATGCGCTCGCGTTCGCGCTCGACGATCAACCGCACCGCCACGCTCTGCACGCGGCCGGCCGACAGCTTCGGGCCGACTTTCTTCCACAGCAACTGCGAGACGTCAAAGCCGTAGAGGCGATCGAGAATCCGCCGCGTTTCCTGGGCTTTGACTAGCCCCTCGTCGATGTCGCGAACATGCGACAGAGCGTTCTGGATGGCTTCCTTGGTGATCTCGTGAAAGACCAGGCGATGCACCGGGACCTTGGGCTTGAGCACTTCGTAGAGGTGCCAAGAGATGGCTTCTCCCTCGCGATCTTCGTCCGTCGCCAGATAGAGGTGATCGGCCTCTTTGAGCAGTTCTTTGAGTTTGTTGACTTGCTTCTTCTTGTCCGGCGGCACGATGTACACCGGTTCGAAGTCTTCGTTGACATTGACGCCCAGATAGGCCCAGGGCTCGGACTTGTATTTCTCGGGCAACTCCTTGGCCCCTTGCGGCAAATCGCGAATGTGTCCGATGCTGGCTTCGACGGTGAAGTCTTTGCCGAGGAACTTCGAGATTGTGCGAGCCTTGGCGGGAGATTCCACGATCACCAAGGATTTTGCTGGTCGAGAACTCATAGGACTCAAACTTGCCTTAAACTCGTTTACTTGGGACGACGTGCCCTACACGCTAGCCGTTAGCGTGCCCTGCGGTCAACTGGATGTTGTCGCCAAAGGATACCAGGGGCGGGCGGCCAGGGGTGACGCGGCGGCAGGCATCGGGCTCAAGGGAAAAAAATAGCTCTCTGCAGTTTTGCTTGGTATTGGTATCCTTGTGTTTTGACCGACCAACCCTAAAATCGCCGGGTCACAGAAATCGCCGAGCACATAAGGAATTTGCCGGATGTCGAGCCCTTTTGACACTTTCCGCAAGCACAAAAACTATTGGATGGCCGGCATGGTCCTGCTGGCAATCCTAGCGTTCGTCGTGGCTCCGGCCATCGAGAGCATGATGGACTACGTGCGCAGCAGCGGCTCGTCGGGCAACGAAGTTGTCGTGCGCTGGTCGGGAGGCAAACTGACGGCCAACACGGTCAATTACGTCCGGCAACGGCATGCGCGCACCGCCCGCTTTCTCCAGGCCCTGGCCCGCGAAGTGATCACCAACGGCGGCACGCCTCAGGTACCCGGCTTCCGCTACGATCCGACCAGCAAGCGCGTCGAAAGCCTCGGGCTACCGATGCTCGACAGCAACCGCGCCGTTTGCCAGACGCTGATCATTGCCGAACGGGCCAAACAACTGGGCATCCAGTTCGAAAAACCGGTGATCGACGACTTCCTGCGGCGGTACTGCGACCGCAAGATCTCCTCAGCCCGCTTTGACGAATTGCTGCACGAGAACGCCGGCCGCGAACTGCCGGTCTCGGAAATGTACCGCCAACTGGCTCTCGAACTGTCGGCCGTGGTCATGGAGCGCGTGGCCTTGGCGGGCGTCAACTACGAAGGCATGCCCTTGGTCACCCCGGGCAGCCTGTGGCAGAACTATCTGCGGCTGAACCAGTCGGCCCGCGTCGAAGCCTACCCGGTCCTGACTCGCGAATTCGTCAAACAAGTCAAGGAAACGCCCAGCGACGCCGAACTGCGGGCGTTGTACGAAGCCGGCGCGGGGAATTTTCCGATGCCGGATTCCCCCGAGCCTGGCTTCCGTCGCCGCTACCAGGCGAACATCGAATACGTCTCGGGCAGCTGGAACAAAATGATCGAAGTCGAAAAGGGCAAGATCACCGAGGAGGCCCTCAAGGCGGAATACGATCGCCTGGTCGCTCTCGGTGGCCTGCAAGTGCCCGTCGATTCGCCCGCCCCCGGCGGAAGCGCGCCACTGCCTGGCAGTGCGCCACAGCCGGACAGTGACGCGCCGGCCGGTCCAAGCGCAGCGGCGCCCGACGAGGGCCAGCCACCTGCACCGGCCTCCCAGCCCACCGCTGACCAACCGTCGACCGAGAAAGAAAAGCCCGCCAGCGGCGACTCAGACCAGGCTGCCCCGGAAAAACCAGCTGAAG
>JBQCJB010000591.1:0-6532 GCA_051953155.1 Aureliella sp.
CGTATCTCTGCCGACCTATCGCGGCGACTTGATCAACCGACGCGGCTTCTCTGCCGCCCATCGCTCGGCCGATCCGCAACTGCTGCTCCGCGGTTACGAACGCTCCGCGCTGACGCTAAACTTCATTCGGGCGCTCAGCCAAGGGGGCTTTGCCGACTTGCACCATCCGGAGAACTGGAAACTCCTGTTTGCCGCCGGATCCGAGGAATCGGAACGTTATCGCCAGTTGGTGGGCTCGCTTACCGATGCCGTGCGGTTCATCGAAACGATCTCCAACGGACCATTGGATGAGCTCGGGCGCGTCGACTTCTTCACCTCCCACGAAGCGCTGCACCTGCATTACGAGCAGGCGTTGACGCGGGAGAGCGTACGCGGCTGCGGCTGGTACAACCTGGGCACGCACTTGCCATGGCTGGGCGACCGGACGCGGGCTCTAGACGGGGCGCATATCGAGTACCTGCGCGGCGTCCGCAACCCGATCGGCGTCAAAGTCGGTCCAAGCATGACCGCCGACGAACTTTGCGAACTGGCCCGCGTGCTCAATCCGGTCAACGAACCCGGCAGATTGACATTGATCCACCGCTTTGGCGAGCAGCACATCGACAAGAAATTGCCCGACTTGATTGCCGCCATCCAGCGATCGGGCAGCCGTGTCCTGTGGGTTTGCGACCCGATGCATGGCAACACGCGCTCAACCACCACCGGCCGCAAGACGCGGCACTTCGACGATGTGCTGAGCGAACTGCGGCACGCGATCCGCATCCACGAAGAGTGCGGGACGCGTCTGGGCGGCGTCCACCTGGAACTGACCGGCGAGAACGTCACCGAGTGCATCGGTGGTTCGAGCGGACTGACCGAAAACGATCTGCATACCGCCTACCAAACGCACTGCGACCCGCGACTGAATTACGAGCAGGCCCTCGAGATCGCGTTTTCAATCGCCGATCAGATCAAGAAGGCCTAGACGGCTGCGGCGCAGAATCGGGCTTCGCGTCGATGCTGCGCGGGTGTTGCTCGGATCCCAATGGCGGATCGTTCTCGATGACGAATGGCTCTTACTGCCAATTCATAAACAAGAAATACGCCAGGATCGCCAGCAGGGCGACCACCAACATGATCGGGTACGCAGCGACCAGAACGTAGGGTACGCCAGGCCGCTTGGCGTCGATCGGGCGGTCCTCGCCTCGGGCCGACTCAACCAGTTTCTGGGTGGTAGGTTTTGTGGACATAGCTGAATTCTCCCCGCAACAGAGTGAAATGGTCTTTCGATAGGCTGTGGGGATGCAATCAGCATGCCCAGCCTTACCATTTCAGACCAAACTGGTCTCCATTGCTGCCGCGGCGCGTCGTCCCGCCCTTGAGCGGCCCGCGATGCTTGGGGAGAGCCAGCTCGCGCGGTGCTTCTTCCTCCTCGGGCTCTGCGGTGGCCGTTTCGCCGGCGGGGGGCTGCTGGGCCGCCTTCAGCGATAGGCTCATGCGCTGCCGCTCGGGCTCGACCGACAGCACCTTGACGTCCACCTCTTGCCCTTCCTGAACACCGTTCGAGATGCGGTGGACGCGGTGGTGGGCCAGTTCCGAGAGGTGCACGAGCCCCTCGACGCCGGTGGCCAACCGTACGAAAGCGCCAAAGTCCGCAATGCGGGACACGGTTCCGTGCACGATGGCGCCCACGGGAAAGCGTTCTTGAACGTCGGTCCACGGATGATCTTGCAGCGAGCGGTACGAGAGACTGATCTTGCCCGATTGTGCGTCGAACTTGTCGATCCGCACTTGGACCTTTTGACCTTCTTCGAGCACTTCGCTCGGATGCTTGATCTCCTCCCAGGACAGTTGGCTGATATGCAGCAAGCCGTCCAGCCCGCCGATGTCGACGAACGCTCCGAAGTCCATGATCTTGCGGACCGTACCCTCGACGGTCGAACCGACTTCCAGTTCGCGCAGCCGTTGCTCGCGCTTCTCAGCCCGTTCGCGCTCGAGCACGGCTCGTCGTGAGAGCACCAGATTGCCGCGGGCAGGATTGCACTGCGTGACGATGCACAGCACTTTCTGGTCGATGAACTCTGAAAAATCCTCGACGCGAAATTCGGCGACTTGGCTAGCCGGGATGAAACCGCGAGCATGCCCTACCACGCATTCGAGACCACCGGCATTGGCAGCGGTCACCTTGGCTTCGACGACTTCGCCCTCTTTGATGTCGCTCAAATCGTCGACGGCAACGGCGCTGCCGGGCAGGGCCAGATCGTACAGGCCTTCTTCGGGCAAATAGCCTCGGACGACGACCTCTAATTGCGCGCCCGCCTCGGGCGGCTCGGTGAATTGGAGAATCGAGATCACCCCTTCGTTCGGCCCGCCGAGCGAGACAAACACGTGTTCGCCGTGGACCTTGATCACGCGGCCTTGGATCCGCTGACCTTCCTCCAACGCCCGGCCCACTTGGACCATAGCGTCGCCGATGAGCATGCGCTCCAGGTCGGTGCCGGCCAGAGCTTGTTCAAATTCGTTTTGCAGGTCGCTCGAGAGAGCGGCTCGGCGCGAAGGCACCTCCAGTTTCGGCATCGGCGGCTCGACGATCGGCTGGGCGTTCTCGCGCTGCTTGGCGAAGGGGCGCCGGCGCCCTCGGTCCCCGCTGCGATCGCCGTCGCGTTTGCCTTCACCTTTGCCTACTGGGGCGGCCTCACCGGGCGTACCGGCTGCGGCTGGGCTCGGGGCGGGCGATTCTCCGCCAACGGTCGCCGCTGCGCTTTGCGACTCGGCTGCTTGGCCTGAGGCCACGGGAACTGAGGGCGTTTCTCCGCCGGTAACCTGACCAGAAGCGGGCCCTGAGCTGGACGCAGCTTGGTGGGCGGGTTGCTGTGCGGAGGATTGGGCGGGGCGGGGGCGAGGTTGATTGCCAGCGTTTTGCTGTTTGCCAGCGTTTTGAGGTCGTTGCCCGGGTGCGGGCTGACGAGGCGCAGGGTTTTGGCTCGCGCGCAATTGCCGGATTCGCTCGATACTCAGCGGCCCGCCGCTGGACGAGGCCTGTCCGGCGGCAGCGTTGGTTTCGTTTTCCGACGGGGTGCTGGCGGTTGGCGGAGTTTCGCTGCTGGCCTGCGACTCGGGTGGTTGGCCGCCGCTGGCGTGTGTTGCCGACGCATTATCAGGCTGTACTTCGTTATGTTCCGAGCCTGTGCCTTGACCGCTGCTCATCAGATCGCCCTACAAAAAACCGCTGCTTGATTCACCTGAAAAGTCCATTTGAAATCTTAGCATGGATCGAAATCCTTCCAACGGCGAGTTTGCCGGTGGCCAAACGATTTCCTCTGGACAGCCCCGGGCGTTCGTTCTGTAACGAGTCGGCAGCGCGGGCTGGGCCGGGTAGCCGCTAGCATCCGGGCCCGGCAAACGGAACGCCGGCGACCGCCGCGGCTGGCGAGCGGACCGGCGGCGCCAGGGCCCCGCCGGGTGGTCCGAAAGCGGCAAGCCCTAAAGCGTTTCCTTGAAAGCACTTGCGCAAGGCGCTCGCCACCGATGGGCGGTTGGCAAGGCGGCGGAATTTTGGTACGATTTGGCTCGCATTGAGAACCGATTCGAATTAAGGGCCCGTCCGCTTTTCTCGCATTGAAAGAATACCGCTTTGGCCGATTTGCCTCCCGACAATGATGGTCCAGCACTTCCTCCGGCGGCGGATCAGCCCGATGGCACCCGCCTGATTGACTTGCCGATCGAAGATGAGCTTCGCGAGAGTTATCTGACCTACGCGATGAGCGTGATCGTCAGCCGGGCCCTGCCGGATGTCCGCGACGGACTCAAGCCGTCGCAGCGGCGGATCCTGGTGGCGATGAACGACCTGAACCTCGGTCCCGGCGCCCACCGCGTCAAGTGCGCCAAGATTTCCGGCGACACCAGCGGCAATTACCACCCGCACGGCGAGGCGGTCATCTATCCGACGCTCGTCCGCATGGCCCAGGAATGGAACATGCGGCACGTGCTGATCGACAAGCAGGGGAATTTTGGCTCGATCGCCGGCCTGCCGCCGGCGGCCATGCGATATACCGAAGCCCGGCTCAGCCCGGCAGCGGCCATGCTGCTGGACGACCTGAAACTGGACACGGTCGACTATGTGCCGACCTACGACGAGACGCGCAAAGAGCCGGTCGTGCTGCCGTCGCGTTTCCCGAACCTGCTGGTCAACGGCGCGACGGGCATCGCCGTCGGTATGGCGACCAGCATCCCGCCGCACAACCTTCGCGAGATTTGCGCCGGCATCATTCGCGTGATCGACGATCCGGATGTCACGATCGACGAATTGCTGGAAATCGTGCCCGGTCCCGACTTCCCGACCGGCGGGATCATCTGCGGACGCTACGGCATCCATCAGGGTTATAAGACCGGTCGCAGCACGATCGTCCTGCGCGCCCGAGCGCGCATCGAAACGGTTCGCAATCGTTCGCGCATCGTCGTCAGCGAGATTCCCTACCAGCAATTCCGCGATCGCGTAATCGAGCGGATTGCCGCTCTGGTCAGCTCCGACAAGATCAAAGGCATCTCGGGCATTCGCGACGAGAGCGATTTGAAGGAACCGGTGCGGCTGGTCATCGACATCAAGCAGAACCACGACGCCGAAGTCGTCCTCAACCAGCTCTACCAGTTCTCGCCGCTGCAAGACAGTTTTTCGATCATCTTCCTGGCCCTGGTCGACGGCAAACCGCGCGAGCTGACGATCAAGGAACTGATGCAGGAGTTCGTGCGGCACCGCGTGACGGTCATTCGCCGCCGCACGCAGTTCCTGCTCGATCGAGCGCGGCGGCGCAAGCACACGGTCGAAGGGCTCTTGCTGGCCCTGGCCGATATCGACGAAGTCATCCGCATCATTCGCACCAGTTCGACGCAAGCCGAAGCCAAGTCGCGGTTGATGGGAGTCGAAGTCCCGGCCTCGATGATGGCTCGCGCTCTGGGCGAACGCGGCTTTGCCGATTTCCAGCGAGACCGCGGCGCAACGTCGACTTATTCGCTGACCAGCGTGCAGACCGATGCCATCCTGGCGATGCGGCTGGGCCAGTTGGTCAACCTCGAACAAGACAAGCTCAGCCAAGAACACTCGGACTTGCTCGATGAGATCGCCAAGTACTTGGAGATCCTATCGGATCCCAAGAATATCACCGACATCATCAAAGCCGATCTGGAGGAGATCAGCCGGCGATTCGGAGACGACCGCCGCACGGAAATCAGCGAACAGGAGCTGGGCAATTACAACATCGAGGATCTGATCACCGAAGAGACGATGGTGGTCACGATCAGTCACCGCGGCTATATCAAGCGCATTCCGGCCACCACCTACCGGGCTCAGCGCCACGGCGGCAAAGGCATCACCGGCGCTAAGACCGAAGAAGAAGATCCGATCGAACACCTGTTCGTCGCCAGTACGCATGCCTACCTGCTGTTTTTCACCAGCCAGGGCAAGGTCTACTGGCAGAAGGTGTACGACATTCCGCAGCTCAGTCGAGAAAGTCGCGGCAGGGCGCTGGTCAATCTGCTGAATCTGGCGCCGGATGAAAAACTGGCCGAATGCGTGTCGGTCCGCGATTTCGATTTGCCCGGACATTTCCTGGTCATGGCGACCAAGAAGGGCCTGGTCAAGAAGACGCCGCTGGACGCTTACAGCCGCCCGAAAAAGGGAGGCATCATCGCGATCAAACTGCGCGAGGACGATGCGCTGGTCGACGTGGTGGTCACCAAACCGAACGATCAATTACTGTTGGCGACGGCCGACGGCAAGGCTATTCGCTTTGCCGAGACCGACGTGCGCTCGATGGGACGCAACACCTCGGGCGTCAAAGGTATTCGACTGCGCAAGAACGACGAACTGGTCGGCATGGTCGTCGCCGATCCCGATGCCACGCTCTTGACCGCCTGCGAATATGGCTACGGCAAGCGGACCTGGTTCGGAGCCGGCGAAGTGCTCGCTCCGCTGCCCGAGAGCGACGAGGAGGGCGAGTCGCCGACGGCCGAGGCAGCCGAGTCCGACAGCGCGGCGGCCGACGGCGCGGCCGCGGACAGCGAATCGGCCGATGACCTTTCCTCTTCCAATTCCTACCGCACGCAGCGCCGCGGTGGCAGCGGTCTGATCGACATCAAGACCAGCAAACGCAACGGGCGAGTCGTCGGCATCGTGCCGGTGACCGACGAAGACGAACTGTTGATGATGACCACCCGCGGCAAGATCCAGCGCGTGGCTGCCAAGGAAATCAACATCATCGGCCGCAATACCCAAGGGGTGAAGATCATGCGGCTGGACGATGGCGATACCTTGGCGGCGATCGTCAAGGTGCCCAAGGAAGAGGAATCCGCGGTCGCCGCAGCGGCCGCTGCCTTGCCACCGGTAACGCCGCCCGAGTCGGCTTCGGTCGACATCAACAGCGGCATCGACGAAGAGCTCACCACCGGTCTGGCCGATCAACTCGAGCCGGAGCTGCGCGAGAACCTGCCCGACGACGATGAAGACTAGAATGGACACGCATTTTCTCCCCCTCCGTTCCGCTTCACACCCCTGAGA
>JBQCJB010000592.1:0-2340 GCA_051953155.1 Aureliella sp.
CTCCGGACTGGAAGAAAAGCGACGAAGAAGCGAATCAGAATGAGTGAGAATCTCCGGATCGGCATCCCGAGCAAAGGCCGGCTGAGCGAACTGGCCGCGGAACTACTGCACGAGGCCGGCATCAATTTCCGCCGCCAGGAACGCACCCTGTTTGCGCGCGTCAGTGGCTTGCCGATCGACATCGTCTTCCTGCGTACCGACGACATCCCCGTCCTGTGCGCCGAAGGAGCCATCGACCTGGGTGTCACCGGCAGCGACTTGATCAGCGAAGCCGAAGCCGACATCCAAGTCCGCATGCCGCTGGGAGTCGGACGCTGCCGCCTGAGCCTGTGCGTGCCGGATAGTTCTCCGATCCAGCAGTGCAGCCAGCTGAACGGCACTCGGATCGCCACCAGTTTTCCACGTGTGACCGAACGTTTTCTGGCTGAGCACGGCGCCAAGGTGCACCTGGTCAACCTGTCGGGATCGGTCGAAATCATGATCGGTCTGGGCGTCGCCGATGCGATCGTCGACCTGGTCGAGACTGGATCGACGCTGGCTGCCAACCAACTGCGGATCCTGACCGACATCGGCCAGTACGAAACGGTGCTGATCCAAAACCCTCGGACTCGGCATGCCAGCACTTGCGATCGCGTCGTCCGCCGCTTGGAGGGCGTCGTCATCGCCCGCGATTACTCGATGCTCGAGTACAACGTCCCGCGCGATCGGCTGGCCGAAGCCGAAGAAATCACCCCTGGTTTCAAATCGCCGACCGTCTCCGTGCTGGAAGACGAGTCATGGTGCGCGGTCCGCGTCATGGTCCGCAGCAAAGACGTCATTAGCGCTATGGAGCGGCTCGAGGCCATCGGCGCATCGGCGATTTTGGAAACCAGCATCCGGAATTGCCGCCTCTAGATCGATCACCGTGCGCTCAGCGGCGGTGCTTCAGAGAGCGAACGAAGACAACGCCGCTGAGACCTGGCTATAGAGCTGCGCGAACTGGTTGCTGGCTCGGACATCGCTGGTCCTCGGCAACGGCAGCGGATTGTCGATCCAGTGGCCGATGCGACCGCCGCCGAGAATGGCCATGCGTTGGCTGAGATTGATCGCTTCGGCAATGTTGTGCGTCACGAACAGCACGGTCCGTCGCTTGCGCAGCCAGAGCTCGACCAGCAGGTCATTCATGCGGCCGCGCAGGATTTCATCCAGGGCTCCAAACGGTTCATCCAGCAGCAAGATGGCGGGGTCCGTCACAATCGCTCGCGCCAGCGAGACGCGCATCCGCATCCCGCCAGACAATTGCCGCGGGTACTTTGACCAGCTGGCTTTATCGAGACCGACGGCCGCGAGCGCGTCGGCGACGCTTTCGCTGACCGGGCGTACCTGACGCTCGCCAGCAGTGCGGCCGGCCAGCTCCAGCGGCAATCGCACATTCTGTTCGGCTGTCCGCCAAGGCATGAGCGTCGCGTCCTGAAAGACGTACGCCAGGTCTCCCGCGCGCCGCCGCGGCGCTTCGCCGGTAAAAGCGACTTCGCCATCGGTGATCGGTTGCAGCCGCGCGATTGTCCGCAGCAGGGTGCTCTTGCCGGAGCCCGAGCCGCCCAGCAGCGCGACGATCGATCCGGACTCGACCTGCAGCGACAACTCGCGGAGCACAGGCTCGGAAGCGGCGAAGCGGACCGACAAGTTGCGGACTTCGATGCCAGTCATAACTGCTCGCCCATCACCCCGCTTGACCGCCAGGCTCGAACCAATCTCCTGTGGCTTACATCACCTTGCGAAGAATATCGTTCAAGATGGCGAAAGCCATGAGGCCCAGCAGGCAGATCACGCCGACCATGGTCAGCCGCACTTGCAAGGCTTCGTTGAGAGGCTTGCCACGAATCGCTTCGGCGATCAGGAACATCAAGTGTCCTCCGTCGAGCGCCGGAATCGGCAAAAAGTTCAGGATGGCCAGGTTCGCGCTCAGTAGCGTCAGGAACAAGAGCAGCCGCGACGGCGAATTCGATGCCTCGCTGGCCGCCACTTCGGCGATGCCAAACGGACCGGCCAGATTGCGCGGACTGGCTCGCCCCGTGACTAGGATCGTCAAGAACTCGAAGACGTCGCCCAATCGTCGCCCGGTTTCGACAGCTCCCCACGACATCGCTTGGCCGACGCTGGCCGTCTTCTGAACCAGTTGCAGCGGCTCCATCGGCACACCGCGCTGGATCCAATACCAGTCGTGCGCGTACTGGAGCGGCAGCACGATTTCGCGGATGGCTTCGCCGCGTTTGACGAAGCAGCGGACGTGAATGCCCTCGGGCAAGTACTGGAACATGCTGTGGAACGCCGGAACCGTGCGGAGCGACGTGATCGTTT
>JBQCJB010000593.1:0-3426 GCA_051953155.1 Aureliella sp.
CGCCGGCGCTCGAAGGCCAGGTACAAACCCAGCACCACGATGGCTCCGACAGTCGACATGATAAGGCCGGCAGTCTGAAAGCCGGGCTGCTGCGGGTCGGTGCCGAAGACGGCTGAGGAAATGAAGCCGCCGACGACCGAGCCAATCAGTCCGAGGACGATCGTCAGCAGCCAGCCCATGGGTTGGGCCCCTGGAACAATGAACCGCGCCAACAAGCCCGCAACTAGTCCGATGACGATCCACCACATAAACCCAAGCATTGCACAGCTCCTCTTTGTTCGTTTGCGTTGATTGACCCCGTGGCTCGATGTAGAACCGATGGAAACGCGACGACAACCACATGCCGCCGCGACCAGACTGCCTCGCGGGAAGTCGCAAACGGTGTACCAATGTGCGGTGCCACTTTGCTAAGATGCTGCTCAACCCGACTGCCCCTTGTCTCAGAGAATGTCTCATCGATTACCGGAGTCACAGCATGCAGAAGATCTATCCCTGCCTTTGGTTCGTCGATCAAGCAGAGCAGGCAGCCGAGCTCTACACGTCGCTTTTTCCAAACTCGCAAATCCAGCGTTCGATCCGGTACGGCAAATCGTCCAGCCAGTCTTCGGGGCGAGCCGAGGGCTCGGTGATGACGGTCGAATTCGAACTCGACGGTAACAAGTTCTTGGGACTCAACGGCGGACCGCAGTTTCGCTTCACTCCCGCCCTTTCTCTGTTCGTGCACTGCGGCGACGAAGCGGAAATCGACCGCTTGTGGGAGACGCTTTCCAGTGGAGGCCAACTGCGTATGCCGCTGGACAAATATCCGTGGAGCGAAAAGTACGGCTGGACGGCCGACCGCTTTGGCGTCGAATGGCAATTGATGCTTACGCCGGGAACTCGAAAAATCGTGCCTGCCTTTCTGTTTGTCAAAGAACTGTTCGGCAAGGGCGAGGAAGCGCTGCGGTTCTATCAGTCGGTGTTTGAGAATTCGACCACTCACCTCATCGATCGCGACGAGGCCAGCCAATCCGTCCGGTACTGTGCGTTTTCGCTCGCAGGCGCGGACTTTGCGCTCATGGAAGGCCAAGGAGAGCACAACTTCACTTTTAGCCCGGCCTTTTCGTTGGTGGTTGCTTGCCGCAACCAGGCGGAGATCGACGCCTACTGGTCCAAGCTCTGCCAAGATGGCCAGCCCGGCCAATGTGGTTGGCTGACCGACAAGTATGGCGTCTCCTGGCAAATCGTCCCCTCGGCCCTAGGCGACATGCTCGCGGATTCGCAGCAATCCGAAAAGGTTATGGCTTCGCTGGTCGGGATGCAAAAGCTCGACCTGCCGCAGTTGAAAGCCGCAGCTCGGGCGTAAACAACAGTGCGAGCACCCCTAGGCCGATCACGGTTCCCAGCGGCAAGTACCACAGGCTGGCCAGGGCAACGACCAACAGGCAGTTCCAGCCCAAGCCCGGGCGGCGCATCAGAGCGACCAACGAGAGCAGCCAAGCGATGCCCAGGCCGACGTGCAGCCACTTGATCGGCAGGCTTCGCGGCTGGAAACCCAGGGCGGACACGACCGCGGCCCACGGTCCCAGCTGACCGGCATGTGGCCCTTCGGTCGGAGTGACATAGTCGCCGACCCGCAGCGCGTGAGCGCCGTCAAAGACCAACCAGCCACCCTGCAAAACAGCCAGCGCCAGTACGGCCCAACGGCACCACATGTTTCGGGGCTCCGAACTACGCAAAGGCGCTGCGAAGCAGAGCCAGACTCTTGGGAACGGCGATGCGATAGTCCTCTTGGCCTTCGAACTCGAGCGAAACATAGCCGCGGTAGCCGTGCTGCTTGAGCATGGCAGCGACCTTTGCATAGTCGATCTCGAGCGTGTACCACGTGCCTCCACCGAAGTACGTCTTTGCCTGGACTAGCACCGCAAAAGGCACCAGTTGCTCCATTTGGGCATACATGTTTTCCAGGAAATTGCCGGTGTCGAGCGTGGCTCGCAGCCAAGGTGAGTCGACCTCCTTGATCACTCGCAGGACGCCTTCGGCGGTCCGCCCCAGTCCCCAATGATTCTCCAGTCCCATGACCACGCCCAGTTGTTCCGCTTTCTTGGCCAGCTGGGCGTAGCTGTCGATTACCCACCCAAAGGCGTCGTCATCGGTAACGCCTGGCAATCGCGGCTCGATTCCCTTGTTCTTCATCAGTTCCTCGAAGCTCGCACTGGTCCCCCAACGTCCCGTGTTGACGCGGACCGTCGGAATGCCGAGTTGGTAGGCGATCTCAAGGCACTTGGTCGTATGCTCGATGTTCTGCTGGCGAACGGCTTTGTCGGGAGAGACGAACGTTTGGTGTGTGGATAGGCCCATCAAATCCAGACCGAGCGTCAGCGCCTTGCGTTTGAGCCCGTTGAGGTAGCCCGTCGAGTCGCCGTCCATCTGCACGTGCAGCAGTTCCACGCCGTCGAATCCCATGTCCGCCGCGAGTTCCATGCACTTGTCGACCGGCACGTTGTCGCTGCCGCCGAATTTGAAGAACGAATACGTCGAGACGCCAAACCGCTGCCGACGAGCCGCGTGCGCGTCGGTCGTTCCGGCTGACTGGGCCTGGCCGGCCTCGGTCTGCCCGGCCTCGGTCTGTCCTGCGCTGCAGGCGCTGGGGCCTGCGCACAGGGCGGCTGCGGCGGAAGCAAACGCAGTACGAGCCAACAATTGGCGGCGATGGAATTGCATAAGTTGAACATCCTGGAAAAGAGGTCCGCTGGGTCGCCCTTCGCTCAGCGTTTCAACATAGCAGATGAGAGGTTGGCTATTCCGCTTCTATGCCCTTCAGGTTTAGAAAGTGCGCGCGCCTTGGAATAAACGCGCGCCCCGGCCGCTCTTCTCTAGTGCACAGAACCCAGCCGGAGCGAAGAACTAGTTTCGGAGACAGCAACCCATGCGGCAGTTTTCGTTTGTCATGAGTAGCCTGCTGACCTCAGCGGGTATGCTAGGTGCGGTCGCCGGCATCGCCGCCGAGAGTTTCAAATGGGCGGCGATTGGCCTGGTATTCATTTTCGGAGCCGGCGTTTTTGCCACTCTGTATCTCGGGACTCGCGGAACGTCGAGCACCTCGATGTAGCGGGCTTTCTTCCTGCTCGCCGGGCACCTCCATCGACCACAACAGCTTGCCATCCGACACGTCCCACTTTTTCACATGCCCCTGGAAATCCCAGGTCGCCAGATCGCCGTCGGCCGTAAAGGCCAGGCCGGCGACAAACGAATCTTTACCGTCGATCTGCATTCGCAGCCGTCCGGTGGCAAAATCCCGGATCTCAATGATATTGGTTTCCGCCTTGTTGGCCGCGAGTGCAACCAGTCGCTGTCGTGCGTCCAAGGCCAACATCGGGAAAGGGATCATCGCCTGCCAGAGTCGTCTGCCGTCAAAGTCGTAGACGCAAACCTCGTCGTAGCTGG
>JBQCJB010000594.1:0-2187 GCA_051953155.1 Aureliella sp.
AGACGCTGGTCAGGTACGGATCGTCTGGATACTTCCGGAACGCGGTGGCGAGCGTATCGCGGGCCTCGTCCGCTCGTCCGAGTCCCTCGAGAACCGAGTAGCGGCGCATGATGGCCGAGCCGGGCGAGAGATTGCGCTCGACCAACGCTTCCTCGAGCTGCTCGAGCAACGACAACATTTCATCGGCCGTTGACGCGTACTGGCTGAGCACGTTCAGGGCCGAGGCTCGCATCGAATCGAGGGCTTCGCTGCGCGGACGCTTTAGCACTTCCTGGCTTACGCAATAGCCGAGGTTCACGATGTCCTGCGCGAGGGCCGTAGCGAACAGTTGGCCAAGCTGACGCTCGCTCAACTGCGAAACGTCAATGCGTGTCAAGTCGAGGAAGGTGCGCGCCTGGATGTCCTCATCGCCACTGACGAGCGTGTTCCGCGGGCGTTCGAATCCGAGCCGCTGGTACAGGCGCTCGATCGTTCCCGGCTCGGTCATGAGGTGATGAGCACCTTCGAGATGCGTCAGCAGGGCGCGAACCATGGCGCGGCGCGGCTCCTGCTCGACAGCGTCCAGCGGCGTCAGTCCCTCCAGGCTCGGAAATGGCAGGCGGAGGAAGCTGTCGATCAGGCCTTCGCTCCGTTCAGCGAGAGTCAACGGCACAGGCTTCCCATCCACCGAGCGGTGCCCCCCGCGGTCGATCAGTTCCAAATAGTGGAAGGCTCGAGGCGCCGAGGGATCCGGCAGTTCGGCGACCGAACCGACCGCGGCAACAATCTTTTCGAACTGGGGACGCACTTCGGCAAGTCCGTAGCAAACGATCAGGGCCCGCGCTGGTTTGTCAGTTTGCCGACCGAGCAAGGCGACGAAACCGACTGGTTCCTTGACGCTCTCGCCCGAGGCCAACTGGCGCTGCGCGCTGATGTTGAAGACGGACCTGGCAGGGACTTCGTCCTCGACGGAAATCGCCAAAAGCTGCCTGAGGCTTTGCGTCGGTTCCTGGTCGGATTCCACGACGTCGTCGACTTTGGCCAACCGTTCGCGGGCCGCGTCCTCAGAATCGATTTCACAGTACCAACTGTGTGCGCCAATCCGGAGACCCGGTTGCTCGTTTTCGATCTCCAGCGCCAAAGCGGAAAAGTAATCGCGGTCGGCTTCAGGTAACGTTCGTAGTCCACCGAGCTTGCGGGCCGTGGCGGTGGCCCCTTCTTGGTCGAGGAGCACTGACTGAACTTCCAGCAAACGCGTCAGTAGATCGGGCTGGTCGGGGTAGTCGCGGAGGATCGACCGCAGCTTGGTCTCGGCTTGGGCATGGCGAAAGGCAGAGATTAGCGCCGCCACTTCATTACTCCGCTCGGTCCACTGAGCCCCGCTAGGCGTCGGAGTGATCGGAACGGGAGACATGGCCAGCAGGTTATCCAAGGGCAGGGCATCTTCCTGCTCGTTTTCCACGCCGGCCGAGTCGCGGAACTGCGCCATCAACCGCGACCAGAAGAATCGCAGCGGCGCCTTCTGGCTGCCACGAAGTTGATCGCACAGCAACTGTGTGCTGGTGACGGCCAGCCGCGGCATGCCCTCGCGCGATTCGGCCAAGCCTTCCAGCAGCAAGCGGGCAGCGTTGTCCAGCGGCTCGTGATCGAGCAGCGACTGAAACGAACGCATGATCAGCGCCAGAGGATTGTTGGGTTTGAGTTTGAGGAATCGCTGGGCCGTATCCTTGAACGTATCGATTTCGCGGAGCGATAGCGCCAGTTCGCCTTTGATCGCCAACAGCCAGGCCGCATTGGGCGTTTTAGCCAGGTGTTGATTGACGCGATCGAGAGCTGCCAGTTCTTGGCCACCTTCGATCAGCCGGACGATCTTTTCATACTCCTGGGGTTGATCGACGCACTTGCAGAACTTCATCTTTTTGCCGCTGCCGCACGGGCATGGGGCGTAGTTATCGATCGTCATCAGTGACCAGATCCTTCGTTGATTTGTGCGATGGCTTGCGCAGGAGAGGGTGACGCATCTCTGCAACGGCCAACAAACCTCTCCACCGGTATCGGAGAGTTTACCATTAACGCGTACCCGACGGCAGAAGGGATTGGCCAGCCTGAGGGCTGGCCGCGGCCTGCGGTGAACCACCGATGAGCCTGAATTTTGCGGGGCAAACCAGCAAAAATCAGTGGCGGCGAAGGGCCTGCATGCGCTGGTTC
>JBQCJB010000595.1:0-4566 GCA_051953155.1 Aureliella sp.
ACTCCCAATCGAACAATCGGCCGCGATCAAGTTCCAGGATCCGCGTGGCCAGCGCTTGCAAGAAGACGCGGTCGTGAGTCACGAACAACAGCGCCCCGGCAAAGCCCTTCAAAAAATTCTCGAGCCAGATGATCGAATCAATATCCAGATGGTTGGTCGGTTCGTCCAGCAGCAGCAAATCGGGTTCGCTCACCAGCGCCTGCGCAAGCAGCACGCGGCGCTTCATCCCGGCCGACAAGGGTTGATAGAGCAACGCGGGATCCAACTGCATCCGCGTGAGCACGCGGTCCATGGCCGCCTCACGCTGCCACTGCGGTTTGGCTGGAGCGTCGGGATGCTCGGCAGTGGACGACGGCTGGCTGTCGAGGCCCTGCAGGACGACGTCGTGAATCGTCGCCTCGGCACCCAGAGTCAGTTCTGTGGTGGAGGACTGTGCGGCGTTGTCGCCGACGGCGACAACCTCTTGCACCAACCTCGCGATCCGCACGTTCGGTTCACGGCGCACCTCGCCGTGGTCGGGGACAACCTCGCCGGCGATGATTTTCATCAGCGTCGACTTGCCGGTGCCGTTGCGCCCCAGCAGTCCGATCCGCTCCCCTTTGTCGATGGCTAGATTGAGATGATCGAGCAAGGCTGGCTTGCGCCAGGTGAAGCCGACTTCCGTTAACGTCAAAATCCGCACTTGAACTGCTGAGCTCCCGAGTGATGGTAGGGTTGGGCCGGATGCCTGCGATGCCCGCCCGCTGGGGCGGCGTCGGGCCAGGGGGCCGTTACTCTTTGCTGGCGATGATCAGCCCGATACCGTGCGAGCTGGCCGTCAGCCAGCCCCACTGGGCATCGCCGAAACCAGCGCCGCGCAGCAGCCGCTGGATCTCGGCCGCCGAGCGCTGCTGTCCACCGGTCGCTACGGCCAGTTCGAGCGCCTGTGTGGCCAGCGTTAGCGTTGGTCCGTCGCTTTCGCGAAGCGTATCGAAGATGGCCACTTGGCCACCTGTGCGGAGCGCATCGGCGGCTCGACCGAGCAGAATCACGGCATCGACGTCCTGTTCCAGCTGCAGCACTTCCGGCAGGATGACCAAATCGAATTCGCCCAGCGGCGTCGACCAGGTCCGGTAATCGTCCTCGATCGGCGTCCAGCGTTCGAGCAGTTCGACGCTCGCATACGTCGCCCGGCACTGGGCCAATCGAGCTGCGTCGTCGACTGAGGTGACGTGCAAGGTGGGATCGCGATAGGCCATGGCCGCACTCCACACGCCCGTGCCGCTACCCAGTTCTAGAACTTTCAGGCCCCGCAGGCCTGTGCCGATCTTGAGCACTTCGGCGGCTTGCATGGCGGCCGCGGTGTGCGACCACTGCCGAGCGCTGATGCGACGCCGGTACGCTTCCAGGCCACCGCTGCTGCGCTCGCGGCCGGCTAAAAAGTCGGGCAGATTGAACCAGACCCCCATGCCCAGATCGACGTCCGGTCCAGCCATCAGTTGGGCTGCCTGGGACAGGGCCAGATCCTCACCGTAGCGTTCGACGATTCCGACGGCCACCAAGACTCGCATCAGGGCCGCCAGCGGCTCGACCTCGCATTGGCAGCGGCGAGCCAGTTCCTCCAGTTCCATCTGCCCCTCGCGCAGAGCGTCCAGCAGGCCGACATCCAGGGCCGCTTCGAGACTGGCAGACAGGGAAAGTGCCTCGAAAAAGCCCTGATAGCGCGCGACGGTTCGCTTTTGTGACTCGCTCATTCTTCCAGGTTTCCAACCGACTCCACAGGATCAAACTTGAATTCTAACCGAACGCTTTCGGCCCGAGTTGCCAAGCTGGCTGAAACATTCGAAAATACAAACCGTGCTTCTCCTCGCTTTTTCTCGGGGGCGCGTGCGCGCATCGTTAGCTCGCCGCGGCCCGCGCTTCTGTCGCAACCATGAAGGTGGCCATTGATTAGCCGATTTCATCCTGCGTCCATGCTGCTTTGGCTCTCGGTCGGCTGGCTGGCTGCGTTGTGGCTGGCGGACCCGTGCGGCGACGAGTCAGCGGGGGCTAGCGAGCCGAGCGGGCCACGCAAAGCGGTCCCGCAATTTGCGCTCCCAGCCGCCGGCGGTGGAACCGTGGCTCTTCCCGACCAGGCGCAGGCAGTCGTCGTGTGCTTTCTGGGTACCGAGTGTCCGCTCGCCCGTCAGTACGCG
The DNA here is from genome assembly GCA_051953155.1 of Aureliella sp. Lineage (GTDB taxonomy): Bacteria > Planctomycetota > Planctomycetia > Pirellulales > Pirellulaceae > Aureliella. Next base: position 2,175 of record JBQCJB010000595.1, read on the forward strand.
CCGCGTCTGCAAAAGCTAGCCGACGAACTTTCGGACAAGGGCGTGGTCGTCATCGGCATCGATAGCAACTTGCAAGATTCGTCCGCGGAAGTCGCAGCGTTTCGCCGCGCCAACAACATCCGCTTTCCAATCGGTATGGACTACGATCAAAAAGTCGCGGGGCTGCTGGGCGCGACGCGCACGCCCGAGGTCTTCGTCCTGGACAGCCAACGCAGCCTCCGTTACCAGGGCCGCATCGACGATCAGTACTTGCCCGGTCTGGTCAAACCGCAGGCCAGCGCGCAGGATCTGTCCGAGGCGCTCGACGACCTGCTTAGCGGCCGGTCGGTGCGGATCGAGCGCACCGAAGCGGTCGGTTGCCTGATCGGAAAGCCTCGCCGCGCGGACTCCGATCCGAGCGTCACGTACTCAGGCCAGGTCGCGCGCGTCTTCAATGAACACTGCGTCGAGTGCCATCGCTCCGGTGAAATCGGACCGTTCGCAATGACCGATTACGAAGAACTGCGCGGGTGGGGCGACATGATTGTCGAAGTCATCGACCAAGGCCGCATGCCCCCGTGGCACGCAGCCCAGGGGCACGCGCCGCTGCGCAACGCCCGCTCGATGCCCGAAACGGACAAGCAACTGGTGCGCGACTGGGTCGCCGCGGGGTTGCCCTTCGGCGACGCAGCCAAGTTGCCGCCGACGCCGCCGGCCGAGTCCCAGTGGCACTTGCCGCGCAAGCCCGACCTGGAGATCGCGATGCGCTCGCGGCCCTTTCACGTGCCGGCCGAAGGAACGATCGACTACCAGTACTTCGTCGTCGATCCCGGTCTGACCGAAGACCGCTGGGTCTCCGCAGCTCAAGTCATTCCGGGTAACCCTGGCGTGGTGCACCATGCGATCGTATTCATCCGGCCTCCTGACGGCGCTGGATTTCGCGGTGTGAGCTGGCTGACAGCCTACGTGCCAGGCCAGCGGCATAGCGGCTTGCCTGAAGGCACGGCCCGCCGCATTCCCGCCGGGTCCAAGTTTGTCTTCCAAATGCATTACACGCCCAATGGCCAGCCGCAAGACGACAATACGAAAGTCGGCATGGTCTTCGCCGATCCCGCGTCGGTCGAAAACGAAGTCATCACCTTGATGGCCATCAACCAGGAATTCGAAATCCCTCCGCGAGCCGCCGACCATCCGGTGACGGCCAGCCTGTCGCACCTACCGCGCGGCGGCCAACTGCTGGCGATTAGCCCGCACATGCACGTTCGCGGCAAGTCGTTCCAACTGTTCACCCGCTCCGGCGGACAGAAACAGTTGCTGCTGGATGTGCCGCATTACGACTTCAACTGGCAGCACACTTACGAACTGGCCCAGCCGCTACCGCTCGATTCGATTCAAGGTTTGGAGTTTTTGGCCACGTTCGATAACTCCAGTGGCAATCCGGTCAATCCGAATCCCGATACGCTGGTCACCTGGGGCGATCAAACCTGGGAGGAGATGGCCGTCGCATTTTTCGAAGTCTCGCAGCCGCTGGACAAGCAGTCGCAGGAATCTGCGGCGGACGTTGTCGACCAGACCGGCAATCGCTCTCGGGCCGCGAACGCGGTCGCAGGTAGCAGCCCGAGCGCCGACGAGCAAACGGCGGCGGCCGCCGAAAAGTTCGCGGCCGATTTTCTCTCGGCGCTCGACCGCGATCACGACGGGCGAGTGACCTACGACGAAGCGCCCATTTCGATCCAACGCTACTCGTTCGATCTGTTCGACGCCGACGGCGATCGCAACATCGACCGCGACGACTTGCTGGTGACCTATCCACGCGTGGCGAGTGGCCGTTAACAGCATGCCGAATACACCGCAGCGTTGGATCTGCTGGATAGTCGACCACCGCGCGTTGACCTTGCTGCTGCTGGTAACGTTTACCGCGTTCGCAGCCATGGGCTATGTCGATCCCGGGTGGCCGCAGCGCGCCTGGCAAGCCTGGCACCGTGGGGGAGCTCAGCCGGCGGACGCGTCGCTCCAAGGCTCGCCGGCTCCGGGTGGAACGGCCGGCGCCAGCAGTACCAGCGGCGCGCCCTCCGACTCGCGGCGTCCCTTGCCGGCGGTGCGCGAAATGTCGCTCTCGCGGGCTGACGTCGTGCTGGTCGCGACGTCCGAGCACTTCTTCTCGCCCGAAGGAGCGGCGGCGATGCGCGAGGCGGTCGCCGATCTCGAACGCTTGCCGACAGTGCAGGAAGTCCTGTGGCTGGACCGCGCTCCACCCTTGAACATCTTCGGCCTGCGCGAGCCGATCTTTCCGCGGACCGACGCTTCGCCCGAACGTTTCCAGGCGGCCAAGGCCAAGGCCCAGGAACATCCGCTGATCGTCGGCCAGTTGATGTCGTCCGACGCGCGGACCTTGCTGCTGCTGGTCCGCTTG
>JBQCJB010000596.1:0-2164 GCA_051953155.1 Aureliella sp.
CCGAAACGACACTTTTCACCCGGCGAGAATTCGAAAACATGGAAGTAGCTCCTTAAGTAGAGGTCGAGGTTCGGAAAAGAACCCGCCGCCTATCATAGCCTCAGTCGCCAGCAGTCGCGGCGCAGAACGCCGCGCCCGCCGGTCCGGGGTTTGCACCCCTTGTCTGGGCCGGCGCAGGACTGCCAGGTTGGCCTTTGAGGCACGTGTTGGCAAGCTGGGCTCGGGCCTGACCGGCGGTCGAAAATGCGGTTATACTCCAAGTTCTTCTGCAACTTGCCACCTAGATCATGAAGACGATGGCCGAGGATTACTACAAAGCGCTCGACGTCAGCCGCACCGCGTCGCCGGAAGAAATTCAGAAGGCGTATCGCAAGCTGGCTCGCAAGTACCATCCGGACATGAATCCGGACGATGCGGCTGCGAAGAAAAAGTTCCAGCAAGTCCAAAAGGCTTACGACGTACTGAACGATCCGGAGAAGCGAAAGCTGTACGATCAGTTCGGGCCGTCGTTTGAGAACATTGCTGCCGGTGGCGGTCCGGGTGGTGCCGGGCCTGGCGGAGCCGGTCCCTTCCCGTTCGACATCGAGCAGATTTTCGGAGGCGGCCGCGGGGCAGGCGGCGGCGGTAGGGGCGGAGGTTTTCAGTTCGAAGGAGACCTCGGCGACATTTTCCAGCAATTCACTGGCGGTGGCCGTGGACGCGGTCGTCGCCATGCGCCGCCGGCGCGGGGCAGCGATCTGGCCGCCGAAGTCACCATTCCTTTCAACACGGCCGTGCTCGGCGGCTTCCGCGAGATCTCGATCGAGCGCGGCGGCAAGTACGAGACGATTCAGATCAAGATCCCGGCCGGCATCGACACGGGCAAGAAAATCCGACTGCGCGGGCGAGGCGAACCGGGGGCCGGTGGCGAAAGCGGCGACCTGCTGGTGACGATCCACGTGGCGCCGCATCCCCATTTCCGCCGGCAAGGTCAGAACCTCGAACTGCGGTTGCCGGTCACCTTGGGTGAGGCTGCCTTGGGATGCACTGTCGACGTGCCGACGCCTGGTGGAGTCGTGGCGCTAAAGCTCCCGCCCAACAGCAGCAGCGGTCGCCGCCTGCGCGTCAAAGGGCAGGGGGTGCGGACGTCCAGCGGCGAAGCAGGCGATCTGGTCGTCGAGCTGCAAATCAAGCTGCCCGAGTCCCTCGATCAACCGGCTCGCGATGCCGTGGCGGCCATCGAACAAGCCTACAAGGGTCGAATACGCGATGGACTCGCTTGGTAACCCGTCATCGGTCCGCGGCCAGCGGTTCGGCAAATCACAGCGACTGCACTCGCGCCGCGACTTCGATGACCTCTTTGCGCGAGGCAAAGTCGTCGTCGATCAGGTGCTAGTGATCCACGCGCGACCGAGTCCCGCGCGCGGGCGGCTGGGTATCAGCATTTCCAAACGCGTCGGGCATGCGCCATTTCGTAACCGCTGGAAACGGCTGATTCGCGAAGCCTATCGACGGCTGGCCCCACGGCTGCCGGCGCTGCAGCGTCTGGACATTGTCGTGCGGCCACGACGCGGAGCCGAGCCGAGCTACGCAGCCATCGAACGCTCCCTGGGCAGTCTGGCTGGCCGGCTCGATCGCCAGCTTCGTTAAACGCCAGAGCGGAGTTAAGGAGGAGTTATGGCAGATCGGAGCCGTCTGGCAGCGCGCTGCGGCCAAGCCCTGCTGTGGATCGCTCGACGCCCAGCCTGGTTGGCCATTGCCGGCGTGCGTTTCTACCAACGTGGACTCTCGCCGCTAATCGGGCCTCGCTGCCGCTACAGCCCCAGCTGCAGCGAGTACACCATCCTGGCGATCAAAAAGTACGGGCTGATCCGAGGGGGATTGCGCGGCGCGTGGCGCATTGCCCGCTGCAATCCGTTTAGCCTCGGTGGCTATGACCCGCCATAACGCGCGCCACTCTCAATGGGCGGTGACTCGCGCGGCGCGCTTACTCGCTGGCTGCCGATTCGCTGGCCGGCAGTGGCTTGCGGACGGTCCACGGTGCATCGGCTTCGCGCCAGAAAAGCACCTCGTCCTCACCCAGACGCCAGGACAGATAGGCGTCGCGTCCGCCGATGCGAGCCGGAAACTCGATGGCCCCTTGCTCAGGCTGACGCAAGATGACGCCGAGGGCTTCTAGCTCCTC
>JBQCJB010000597.1:0-2375 GCA_051953155.1 Aureliella sp.
ATCACAGGCCACATTTACCGAGCTGGCTGAGCTGGTGGGCATGCCTCTTAGCATCACACCGTCACCGACCGCCCACCGCAACGGCAAGTCGTATGGCGAGTCACACGGTGACGCCTATCTCGACATCGACGCCCAGGTGGGCAAGTACGTCTTCGCCTATCAGACCGACCTGCCGCACCTTGTCTACAACGAGTACCACAACGCCAACGAGGTCCCCGACGACACGTTGTGGGACAAGTTGAAACACCCCGGCCCCTATCACTTCCAGAAGGCCGCAGGCAAACGGGTTGAAGAAGTCTTCAGCCGCTTCACCGGCCCCGACATCAATCGCTTCGTCAAAGCAAAGAAGGTTAAGTGATGGCGGAACGCATTGAACAACAATTCCTGATTGACGCAGCGGCAGCGATCCAAACGCTGCAGCAACTCGACCAGGGATTCCAAACATTTGAGAAGCGACTGAACAGCGTTGCCCAGTCGGTCCAAAACTTCAACAACGGAATCAAAGGTAACGCCAGCGCAGTCACGAGCTACAACCGCGCGGTACAGAGTACCGCCAACGCGATCAACAGGTCGAACCAAGGCACCAAGCAGCTGATCAACACGTCAGCCGGCTTATCAAACATCAATGCCCAATACGGGCAGATCATCGGCAACCTCGCCGAGATGTACGACCGATCGAAGAAGTTCGGCATCACGCTTGAGACTCTGTCTCGCGTGGCACTCACGCAAGCTTTGGTGCGAGGCTACAACAGTGCTCGCGATGCGATCGCAGAAGCGACCCGCGAGGCGGCTGCGTTCGAGCAGAAAGTCGCCCTGATCTCAACCATCGCGCAAGGCACCGGCAATGAGGCGATTGCCAAGGGCGTGAAGGACATCGCGGGCCAGTTCAACATCCCGCTGCTTGAAACAGCAGAGGGCGTGTACAACGCACTAAGCAACCAAGTCGGTAAGTTCGGCGAGACATTGGAGTTCACAGCCGAAGCGGCCAAGTTCGCGAAGGCAACCAATTCATCTCTGGCCGACTCAGTCGACCTGTTGTCCGCTGTGCTCAACTCGTATGGGTTGACAGCACGCGATACCAACCGGGTCGCAAGCATCCTGTTCACGACGATCGACGAAGGTCGCGTTGTCGCCAGCGAGCTTGGTAACTCGATGGGCCGCATCCTTCCCTCTGCTACGCAGCTGGGCGTGACCATGGAAGAGACAGCAGCGGCCATCGCGCTGATCTCGCAACAAGGTTTGAACAGCGCCGAAACGTTGACTCGCGTCAACGCGATGTTCACCACGCTACTCAAGCCGTCCGAAGCTTTGAAGGAGCGATACAAACAGCTCGACGTGGCCAGCGGCGAAATGGGCATCCGAACGTTCGGTCTCGCCAAGTTCCTAGACATGCTCACCAAGTCTGGAACCATGGCATCGGCTGAGCTGTCGAAGTTGGCCCCAAACATCCGCGGCTTCGGTGGTATCGTCGGTGTCACGTCGAAGGGGCCAGAAGCATTCGCTGATGCCATCGAGCGAGTCAACAAAGCAGTCGCCAACGACAAGGCCACCGAGGCATACACCAAAGCGACTGCAACCAACGCGGAAGTGGTCAGCCGTGCATTCCAAAATGGCAAGCTGGCTCTGGAGGAATACGGCGAGTTCATCGTCGACACGTTTGCCGATGCCGTACGAGCAGTTGACAGCTTCACGGAAGACAACCAAGCCGCGATCGACACGGTCGAGACGGTTGTCGCCAGCTTCGTGGGTATGGGCACGAGCCTCGGTGCTACCACGATAGGAATCTTCGCAGCCGCCAACGCGATGCGAGCGCTGAACTTCGTGATGATCGCCAACCCTGCACTGGGCGTCGTGGCTGCATTCGGCGCTCTGACTGGTGCAACGTTAGCCTACATCGAGCAGGCGAAGCGGGCGAAGATCGATGCAGCCCTGGAGAAGTTCCACAAGGCTGAGGAGGCATCAACCAAGCGGCTGGCAGAGGTTACGAAGCAAGCTGCACAGACGTTCGACGAGAGCTACAGCAAGATCCGCACGTCGGTAGGTGGTCTGCTCTATGCGGCAGCACCTGCCAAGAAGCAGTACGATCAGACAATTAGCGACATCATTCGGCAGAACACCAAGCTGGAAGATAGCACTGACCTTGCACTCGATCGAGTAGTGGATGCCCGACGCAAGTATGTGTCGGAGCTGTCGCAGGCCGCGCAGGACGCAGACGATCAGGTCCGTCGCTCGCAACAGCAGATAGCAAGCCTGCGTGCGGGCCAAGCGGATCGCACGTTTGGTGCAAGCTTGACCGGGCTGAGTGATTCCGCCCAGGTGCTCAAGCTGACGCAGCAAGCCGCCTCGTTGGCAAGCAAAGCAGCCGCCGATCTCGA
>JBQCJB010000598.1:0-11550 GCA_051953155.1 Aureliella sp.
CTGGTTCGCACCGTTAAAATGCCTGCTCACGCCCTCCCACCTGCTCCTCACTCCCGCCTACGAAAGCTGACGGCCACTGTCCGTGACCTGATATGTTCGACGCTCGTACTGTTTTCGTCGTCGATGACGAGGTGCTGGTCCTGGATACGATTCGACGCCTGCTCGGAGGCGCCGGGCATGTCGTCCAGTGCTTTGACAGCGCCCAGAAATTCCTCGACCAGATCCAGCCCGACCAGACCGGATGTTTGATCACGGACTTGAGCATGCCGGAGATCGACGGGTTCCAACTGCAGCAGCAGTTGCGGGGGATGAACTCGATGTTGTCGGTGATCGTCGTCTCTGGGCGTGCCGATGTCAACGCCGCGGTACGCCTGATGCGCAATGGCGTCCTCACGCTGCTCGAGAAACCCTACCCGACCGAGCAGCTGCTCGAGGCGGTCAACGAGTCGCTGCGCCTGAGCCTCGAGCGAGCGGACCGGCATCGCCAACAATTCGAGGCTCTGCAATTGTTGAAAGCGCTCGATGATGACGAGCGGGCGGTCATCGCGCTGGCCGCCGAAGGCATGCCCAATAAGGCCATCGCCCAGCGGCTGGCGCTCAGTCCCCGCACGGTCGATCGCCGCCGGAAATCGGCGCTCATTAAGCTCAATATTCCCTCCCCGGCCGGTTTCACACGCCTGCTCTCTCAAGCGGGCCAAGACGGCGGTTCGGCGGACTCCTTACGCTGACGCTTTCCCTCAAATGCAGGAGCCTGGCAAAGGCCGATTTCCCTTCACGCCGCGGGGGCTGGCAAATTCGCGGCTGCCGGGGCGCTATCCGGCATCTGGGCGGGGCCGGGACAGACGCCCGCAGCTCGAGCTAACGCGCCCGCAAAGGCGCCGATTAAGATCGGCCAAATCGGTGTGCAGCACGCCCATGCGTCCAAACTGGCCGTCTATCGATCCTCCCCCGATTACGAAGTCGTCGGAGTGGTCGAACCGAACGACGCAGCCTGGGCCCGCGCCCAGAAACAGCCGGCCTTCCGAGACCTGCCGCGCTTGACCGAAGAGCAACTGCTCGCGCAGCCGGGACTTCAGGCCGTCCTCGTCGAAACGCACGTGCGCGATCTGCTGGCCGTCGCCGCGCGGTGCGTCGCCGCCGGCAAGCATATTCACTTGGACACACCGGCGGGACAATCGTTGCCCGATTACGAACGCGTGCTCGAAGCGGCCCGGTCTCAAAACCTGCTCGTGCAGATGGGCTATATGTATCGCTACAACCCGGCGATCGTCATGCTCCGCGAATTCCTGCGCCGCGGCGGGCTCGGCGAAGTCTTCGAAGTGCACGCGGTGATGAGCAAGGTCGTCGGTGCCAACGAACGCGGGGCGCTGGCCGAGTTCTCCGGGGGCATCATGTTCGAACTGGGGTGCCACATGATCGATCTGGTCGTCGGCGTGATCGGCCCGCCCCAGAAGGTGACGCCCTACATGCGGCACGTCGCGCGGCAAGCCGATGGCCTGCAGGATAACATGCTGGCCGTCATGGAAACCGACAAGGCGCTGGCCACAGTCAAGTCGACTGCGGTCGAAGTCGAAGGGGGTGCGCGGCGGCACCTGGTCGTCTGTGGCACCGAAGGCACTTTCCATATCCAGCCGATCGAGAATCCGGTGGCGACCATCGCCCTGGCCGCTCCGCACGAGGACTTTCGCGCCGGCATGCAAACCCGCAGCTTTACCCAGCCCAAGTACACGCGCTATGTCGCTGACGCGGCCGATATGGCGCAGATCATCCGCGGCGAAAAGCCGAGCGATTTTTCGTACGAGCACGACCTGGCCGTCCAGCGATGCGTGCTACAGGCCAGCGGCATGTAATCGCCTGCCGCCCGCCCAGCGAGAAACAAAAAAGTTGCAGCCATCCCCCGCGCACGCTCCAATGAACGGCGGTGGATCCTGTTCTAGCGCAGCGACTCTTCTCGTTCGGAGGCGCACTGATGTCTGGTCGGCGTTGCTCTGCTCTGTATGGCGTGTGGACTGGTGGCGTGTGGGCTGCACTGACTCTGGCGACTGTTGCCCAAGCGACCGATCCCGGCGCGGCAACGTCCGGCGCACCTGCCTCCGAGACTGGGGCTGTCGATGCCGTGTCGCAAGTCGTCCGGCAAGCGCTGCAGCACGAGGCCGATGGCGACCTGGTGGCCCGCGATCGCTTGCTCGGGCAGGCTCTCGAGTCGGATGCCGCCTGCGCCGCGGCCCGCTGGCATCGCGGTTGGTTGCAAACCGAGTCGGGCCAGTGGCAATCGGTCGAACAGGGCATGGCAAGTGCGTCAGCGGACGCGAAGTTAGCGGACTATGAGTCGCGGCGGTCGAAAACCGCCGACACGCCGCTGGCGCAATTCGAACTGGCCACCTGGTGCCTCGACCATGATTTTCCGCTGCAGGGGCGAGCCCATCTGCGCCGCACGCTCGAATTGTCCCCCGATCATCTGGCGGCCCGCCAACTGCTCGGCTTTAAAAACTTTGCGGGCCAGTGGATTTCGCCCGAGCAACAAGCGGAACTGGTCGAGCGCGGCCAGACGGTGCAAACCGGTCTGGCCCGGTTCGGCAAGGACATGCTGGAAATCAGCCGCCACCTCAGCTCGCGAAGCGGCCAAATGCGGGCCGCGGCCCGCGCCAAGTTGAACGGCATTTCTGAACCGGCGGCGATCGCGCCGGCCGAAGCGATCTTGGGCTCGGCCAGCGTCGATGCGGCCGAATCGGCGGTGGCCTGGCTCCCGAGCCTGGCCGATCCGGAGGCTACGATGTCGCTGGCCCGATTCGCCATGTTCCATCCGCGACCGACGGTCCGCATGGCGGCGATTGAGCAGATCAAAACGCGCCCCCACCACGACTACGTTCCCGCCGTGATTGGCATGTTGGCTTCGCCCGTGATGTCGATGGCGGTCCCAGTCGTAGCCGCCGACGGTTCGCTGGCGGGATTCCGGCAGTCATTCGCTCAGGAGCAACAAGGGCAAACCGACGTGTTCGTGCTGGAGACGCGCATCAACTACGGAAACCTTTCGGCGACCAATCCATTTCGGCCGGGACGCGCCGCCCTGCCCGCCTCCGATCCGCTCAGTCGGAGCGAGGCGCTGGCGCGATCGCTGGAACGGGCCAGCGAAAACAACGCGGCGATGCAAGCCAACAACGACCGAATCCTCGCGCGAAACCGCCTGATCACTCGCTTTCTGAGCGACGTGACCGAGCACAATTTCACTCAACCCGCGGAAGTTTGGAAATGGTGGGACGAAACGAATGAAACCGAACGTCAGTCGCTCAAGCCCTCGAGGGTTCGCTATGCAACGTCGATGCTTGCCAGCCGAAACTACACGCAGCTGGCTGCCTCGATGCCGACGAGCGGCTTCGCGGGTGAATGTTTTGTGCGCGGCACTCCCGTGATCACGCGCAAGGGACCGCGGGCGATCGAGACGATTCAGGTCGGGGACCTGGTGCTGTCGCGACACATCGGGACGGGCCAGCTGAGTTGGCAGCCGGTGGTGCGGACGACCACTCGCCCGCCACGACCCGTCTTCGACATCTCGCTCGACGAGGAAAAGCTCGCCTGCACCGGGGGGCACTTGTTCTGGGTTTCGGGCCAAGGTTGGACCAAGGCCAGCGAGCTGCGCCCTGGCGATATCTTGCACGCCGCCGCCCAGCCGGTGGTGGTGATGGAAGTAGCGGCCAAGAGCGAGCAACCGACCTTCAACCTGGAGATCGACCAGACGCAGACCTACTTCGTCGGCAAACTGATGGTGCTCAGCCATGACGTGACCGAGCGGCGTCCGACGTATCTCAAGGTCCCGGGTTTAACGCACTGAGTCATCACTGGCGGCGGTCCACTCATCCGGCGCTCATCGATCCTCTCCCTGCGGCAGCGCTCGAGCCGACCTCGCTGCGCTGCCCCGCGCCGCGCTCATTCCTCGGCGCTGCCGTCGCCGCACTGAACTTGCGCTGCCTTAATCTCGCTGCGGTGGCGTTAGCGATCTGAGGAAAACGTCGGCCGCGACTAGTTTCTCGGCGGTCGGGGCTGAATTAGAATTTGCTCGCGGCACGCAGGGAATGTTTCGTTAGTTAACCAAGTGGATTCGATGATGAACATGCGCATAACGTGGCTGGCCCTTGGGCTTTGTCTGGCTGTCGGTTCTTGGACGCTGGCCGAAGAGAACGGCAAGAAGAAACTGGTTATCGTCGCTGGCCGCCCATCGCACCCGCCGCGGATGCACGAGTTCAATGCCGGCTGCCGCTTGTTGGCGGACTGTTTGAAGAACGTCGATTCGCTCAGCACGCATGTCGTCACCAATGGCTGGCCGGAGGACGAGTCGATCTTCGACCGCGCCGATGCCGTGATCTTCTACATGGACGGCGGCAAGGGGCACGAAGTCGTCAAGGAGGGCGACCGGCGCCTGAAGATGGTTGATCAGTGGGCCAAGAGCGGCGTCGGACTCGGTTTCATGCACTACGGCGTCGAAGTCGTGCCCGAGCAGGCCGGCCAGCAATTCAAACGCTGGATCGGCGGCCACTACGAGCACATGTTTTCGTGCAACCCGATCTGGGAGCCGACCTTCAGCGATTTTCCAAAGCATCCCATCACGCGCGGCGTCCAACCCTTCACGATCAAGGATGAATGGTATTTCAACATGCGCTTTATCGACGACGTACCCGGCAACCGCGAGGGCAACTTGAACGGGTTGGAGTTTACGCCGATCCTAGTCGCCGCCCCGAGCGATGCCGTACGCAACGGTCCGTATGTGTATCCGAAAGGACCTTACGCGCACATCCAAGCCAACAGCGGACGCGCCGAAGCGATGATGTGGGCCGTCGAGCGTCCCGACCACGGCCGCGGCTTCGGCTTCACCGGCGGGCATTATCACGACAACTGGAGCAACGACCAGTTTCGCAAAGTCGTTCTCAACGCATGCGTGTGGGTGACCGGCGCGGAGGTGCCTGCCAGCGGAGTCGAATCGCAACTGGCCCCCGGCCAGATCGATGCCAATCTCGATCCGAAAAAGAAGTAGCATGACGTCGCGTTATCGCTGGGCGCAAAAGGGCGACATCAATGCGTTCTTCGGATTGGTGTTGGATAACGTCGCGGTTCTGATCTTGATGGTTAGCTTGTTGCACGAAACGTTCGGTTTTCCTGAACGTTTTGCGCTGCGGCACATGATCACCGGCACTGCCTTGGGCGTGCTGGTCGGCGACTTGCTGTTTTTCTTTTTGGCGCTGCGGCTGGCTCGCACCAGCGGCAGCACGACAGTGACGGCCATGCCTCTGGGCATCGACACGCCCAGTACGTTTGGCATGGCGTTGTTCGTGCTGGGGCCCGCAGTCCTCGACGGTCAGCAACGCGGAATGGATGTCGACGCCGCCGCTTACTTCGCGTGGCAGATCGGCATTTGCAGCATGTTCATCAGCGGCATCTTCAAGCTGGTTTGCGCCTTGGGCAGCGGCTGGGTGCGGCGCGTCGTTCCACGAGCCGGGCTGCTCGGATCGCTGGCGGCGATCGCGCTGGTGCTGATCAGTTTCTTTCCGCTATTGGATGTGTTGCGCGTGCCGCTCGTCGGCCTGGTGTCGCTAGCGATCATTCTGACGTCGCTGGTCGGGCGCGTGCCGTTGCCTTTCAAATTGCCAGGCACGGTGGGAGCCTTTCTGGTGGCGGGCAGTCTGTATGGACTGATGATGGCGACCGGACATATCGCAGCCAGCGGTGGCGGCCAGTTCAATGCGGCCGATGGTCTGCTGCCGACCGAATGGTTGGCCGCGTTTCAGTTCGGTTGGCTGGTTCGCATGCAAGACACGCTGAATTACTTGCCGCTGATCATCCCGTTTGCATTAGCCACCGTTGTCGGAGGCATCGACTGCACGGAGAGTGCGATTGCGGCGGGCGACCATTACGATACGCGCAGCGTCATCGGCATCGAGGCCATCGCCACTTTGGCCGCCAGTTTTTGCGGCGCGGTCATCCAGACCACGCCCTACATCGGGCACCCGGCGTATAAGGCGATGGGTGGCCGGGCGGCGTACACGCTGGCCACTGCCCTGTTCATGGGAGCGATGGGCCTGATCGGGCTGTTCGGTTACTTCTATCAGTTCATTCCGGCGGTGGCCGTCTATCCGATTCTGGTCTTCGTCGGAGTCGAAATCACCGCCCAAAGCTTTCTGGCCACGCCGCGGCGGCACTACACGGCCGTGGCCATCGCCTGCGTGCCAGCGCTGGCGGCCCTGGCCATGAACTTCATCGATCAGATCTGGTTCGATCCGCAAATTCTCGATCAAGGCCACAATCCCGCTTTCGCCGCCAAGAGCGAGTTGGTCAGCAAGGTCGGCACCGCGGCACTGCTCAGCCGCGGCTTTATCTTGACCAGTATCTTTTGGGCCTCGGCTTTGGCGATGGCCATCGACCGGCAATTGGTCAAGTCGGCCTGGTATTACCTCGCGGCGGCGGTGTGCACGCTCTTCGGACTGATGCATTCGCCGCTACCCAACGCGCCGCTGCGGCTGCCCTTCGCTGTGCCGGGACTACCTGATTCGTTGGCGCCTTTCGTGTTGCCCAAAGAATTGCAGTCGACGACGCTGCAGTGGGCTGGCGGCTATTTCCTGGTCGCGCTCGGTTTGCTGCTCTGGGCGTGGTATTTGAAAAGCACTGGCCAGACCGAACCCGACGGGCACGTGGATACGGCCGCATAGTTTGAGCGATCTTAGGCAGCTTTCCTGGCCGGGGTCGGCATCGGGAGCTGGAAGAGACCAAAGATCTCTTGCTGGCTGAGACCGACGGTGCGCGGCGTTCCGGCTTCGGCGAACAGTTGATTGAACAAGGCGCGTTTCTCTTCCAGCACGTCATGAATCCGTTGTTCGATCGTCCCCGAGGCCATCATTCGCGTGACGGTCACCGGGCCGGTAACACCGATGCGGTGAGCGCGGTTGATCGCTTGATCCTCGACGGCCGGATTCCACCAGCGGTCGAACAGAAACACGTAGTGGCAGAATTGCAAATTCAGCCCAACACTGCCGGCGCCGTAGCTCATCAGGATCAGATGCTTCGAACTGTCGGCCTTGAACTGCGAGATGACGCTGTCGCGTTTGTGGCTGGGCACGCGGCCATGGTATTGCAGCGGTCCGAAGCGATGGAGCGATTCGCCTAGGCGCTCGAGCGTTTCCACCCACTGGCTGAAGATGATCGCCTTTTGTCCGCTGGCGGCGATCTCTTCCATATCGGCTTCCAGACGTTCGAGTTTGCAACTGGCGCCGCTGGCCGGATCGAAGTTGCAGATCTGCTTCAGCCGCAGGACCAGTTCGAAAACGTGCTGGATCGTCAGCGTGTCGCCCAGCTTCGTCAGGCGTACGACTCCCTCTTCCTCAGCGGAGCGGTAGCTGTCCTGCTGGGCAGGCGTCAGATCGAGTTGTTCGTCGCGGAACATTTTCGGCGGCATCTCGGTCAGCACCTTGTCTTTGGTGCGCCGCAGAATGTAGTCGCGCGTCGCCTGCGAGATGCTCTTCAAATGCATGTCGCTCCGCAAGTAGCCGGGCGAGAGGAATTCGAAGATGTTGACCAGGTCTTCAACGGAATTTTCGATCGGCGTTCCCGTCAGAGCCCAGGAACGCGAACGCGGCAGACTGCGGACGATTTCGGCCGTGGTGCCGTTGCGGTTCTTGATGCGCTGCGCTTCATCGAGAATCACCAGATCGAAATGCTGGTCGGGATGGTCCAGCGCAGCTCGGTCGCGCATGATCAGTTCGTAATTGGCGATGCGAACCGGCGCGGAACCCTGTTGCCACATCCACTGCCGTTTGGCGTGATCCCCTTCGACGACCACCACCGGTATCTCGGGCGCCCACAAGCGGAACTCGCGCACCCAATTGGTAACCAGCGGCTTGGGGCAGATCAGCAGCACGCTCCGCAGTTGGCCTGACAACAGCAGCATGCGCACCGTGGTGATGGCCTGCATCGTCTTGCCCAGGCCCATCTCATCGGCCAGGATCGCCGTTTCACGCGGGAACAGAAACGCGATGCCCTCCAGTTGATAAGGGAATGGCTGGAATGGGAAACGGAGCTGCGCCGAGGCGGCCATCGTCTCTAGAGGCGGTTGCAGGACGAAGTACAAGCGGTCTTCAAGTTTGACCAGATCGCGCGGAGGGGCGATGCGCGTGCGCCGCTCGCTGCTGAGCCCCACGCGTTTGTGGCCCGGCATGCCGTTGCGGGTGTCGCCGTCGCTTAATCCCGCCGCATCGACCGCCACTTCGCTCGCTGATCGTCCTGAGCGCGATGGGTCGGCTTGCTTTTCCGAGGCGGGTTTGTCGGCCGGCTGGGCAAAGTTCGGCGACTCAGGAAATGAGAATCCCAGGGTCTTGGGCAAAGCCATTTGTAGCTTGATCGGTACCACCGACACGTTCAGCTGCGCGGGTGACTGCGTCAGGACTTCGACTTGCGGAGTCCGGTTGAGCATACCTTGCCAGCCAGTAGCATACGTGGCGACATCGAGCGATTCGAAACGCTCGCCGCCCAGCGCCTGTGTCAGCAAGTTCACTTCCACTTGAAACCATCCCCGACCGGCCCGACGAAAACACCCGCTAGTTCGACACGCGCTGGGCTGCTCAAGCCGCTTTCATAATCGGATGCGCTTCCATCAGTGCCTCTTCGATACGCTGAAACGGTTCACCAAGATCGATCGCCAGGTCGAGCGCCTGCCATAGCTTGCGCAAGCGATCCTCGGCATGCAGGTCATCGCTAAGAATCGCGACGGAATGTTCGCCAAGCTTGATCGTGCGCAGGCGCGTCGAATCACAGGCTGGAATGTTCGCCGTCCGCGTCGGGCTGCTACCGCTGTTCAGGCAGGCCACTGGCAGGTCGCTGACTCGGCTGAGGGCCAGCACGGCCGAGCAATCGGTCAGTACGAGTTGCGGCATCAATTTGGCTTTGCTCGTCAGCGCCTTGGCAATCTGTTCGCCGCATACGAAATCGGGCAACGTACGCCCGTAGAGGATCTCCTGCGCGCGGCTTGGCTTGACCGGCAGCGTGCAGTGAAATTCCAGCGGACGGGCATGTGTATTGAGGATGAGGTAGCCGCCGAAGAAGCCATGCTCGGCGTGCGCTCGAACCGTACAAAAACCAAGAGTCTTCGGAACGTCTGCGGAAGGGTTTGCCATGCTGCCTGCGAGTAAGTGGAAGACGACGGGAAACGCTAGCCAATCGGCAGAACTCGACGCTTACTACTCCACTTGTTGTCGGACTTCCGTTTGGAACGACTTTAGGAGTGAACGCGAAGCGACCAGTTTTTCGGCGCGACGCGGAATTTCTCCAGTTTGCCAATCGCTGGTTGCTCGACGTATCGCTGGAGGGCTGTCTATAATGCAAAAATCATTCGTCCTTCCACGTGCTAGGGAGCTTTTCTGTGGCCCAGGATCCATCACACTTCGCACCTGTGTTCCGCATTGATGTTTCGGCAGAACCCGCCTCTCCGCAGGGGCAGGCACCGGCGGACGCAGCGGTTTCAACCGTCGCGCTGTTGAGGCAAATGGTGGCAATGCAGGACAAGCAAAACCAGTTGCTCGAACAGCTGGTGCAAAACACGGTGGCCATGCAAAAGCAACGCGCTACCGAGCTGCAGCAGTGGAAAGATGCCAATCCGCGTTTGTCGAAGGCCTGTCGCAAAGCGGCGGAATCGCTCTCGCGCGTCCAGACACAATTCCTGGAAAGCTTGACGGACGAAATCAGCGATAACGAAGAAGCCCTGCTCGACGGCGACTTCATGCTCGGCGAGTTTGTCGATCGCTTCGGCCCTCGACTGGCACACCTGAACGGCGTTTTGCAGGTCCTGGCCCAGCTTGGAAGCGGCGTACCGGTCCAGTAGGACATTGCCCCGAGCCAGCCGCCGGCCAAGCGGTAAGCTAGCAAGGCTAGCAAATCTTTTCCTCTTGTTCAGTTTCGCGGAATTGGGCACACTACGCCGCGAAACTTTCTGGACAGTTGTCAGCGCCGAATCGTTGCGAGCCAATCGCACCTTCGGCGCTTCCGGGGCATGGAGAGCCCAATGCGATCTGGCCCACGCCAATTCTCGTGCACCATCTGCGTACTGCTGGTAGTCGCCGCAGGTCTTTTGACCAGCGGTTGCCGGCATCTGTTCCAGGATCCCAATCGACCGCCGCAGGTTGAAGTGCCGATCTCCAATCCGTTCCAAGTTGGACCGGCCGATCCGACGTTGGTATGGCAGCAGGTAGTCGATGCGGTCGACGACTACTTCCGCATCAAATCGGAGACGCCGGTGCGCGTCGACAGCGCGGCTTGGCTCGAAGGACGCCTGGAGACATTTCCCGAGGTTGGAGCGACGCTGTTCGAACCCTGGCGCCGCGATTCGACGCCGGGCTTTGAGCGCGTGCAAAGTACTTTTCAAACGATTCGTCGTACCGCTTTCGTGCGCGTCGTGCCTGGGCCGGACGGATACCTGATCGACATCAAGGTGACCAAGGAACAAGAGGATGTCGATCACTCGCAGTTTCCGACAGCTGGTTCTTCGGTGGCCAGTCAAGGCGGTACGGTGATCCGCACGACGAATGTTTTGAGCGATCTGCCGACGACGGTCGATTGGTATCCGGCGGGCATGGGGCGCGATTTGGACTTGGAGCGGCGCTTGGCAGAAAACATTGCCGGACGCTTGACCAACATCGAATCGCCCGAGCGCCGCGGACTTGTGCGACACTAGTTTTCATCTTGGCCGTCGATGCGTGATTTGCTACTCTTGGCACTCACACAAACAGCCCATAAACGCTGCAGGGAGCAAAGCAAATGTCGGGTGCAGGAAGTACCAATAGCTTCACCAATATTCGATGGATGATCCGGCGCGACATGGCTGCCGTTCTCGATATCGAACAGCAAAGCTTTGAGTTCCCATGGAGTGAAGAAGAGTTCGTGCGTTGCCTCCGCCAACGCAATTGCATCGGCATGGTCGCCGAGCGCGACCAGGCGGTCGTCGGTTTCATGATTTACGAACTGCACAAGAATCGGTTGCACCTGTTGAACTTCGCCGTGGCCCGCGATTTGCGCCGCACGGGCGTAGGCACAGCCATGGTCGAGAAGTTGTCGAGCAAGCTGACGGCCGATCGACGCAACCGCATCATGCTGGAGGTCCGCGAAACGAACCTCGACGCGCAAATCTTTTTCCGCGAGCTGGGTTTCCGGGCGATCTCCGTCCTCCGCAGTTTTTACGAGGACTCGCCAGAGGATGCTTACTTGATGCAGTACCGCCATCGGGCAGCTGCCGAGGAACTGGCCTCCAGCCCATCGCGTCTGGATCGTCTGGCCGGCTGAGCGTTCTCACAGCGCTGCCTGCCCACCCGCAGGCCGTCGCTTGACCGGGAAAGCAGGCGAGCGGCCCTCGGCGTCGGTATGCTAGACTTGATCAGTCGCATCATCCCGAAATCGCAGCTCGAGGGCCAACGCATGTTTTCACGTCGACAGTTCTTGGGTGCGACTGCAGCAGCGGCCGCAACTTTGCCGGTGGTCAATTGCGCAAGCGGCGCGCCGCCTGCGCCGACCGACGGCTTTATC
>JBQCJB010000599.1:0-2748 GCA_051953155.1 Aureliella sp.
TTGCCCCTCACCCCCCAGCCCCCTCTCCCCGAAGCGGGGCGAGGGGGAGCCGGATTCAAGTAGGACAGTCGTCTCGACTGTCGAGCGCAACAAGTAGACTCTTCCCCGAAGCGGGGCGAGGGGGGAGACTGACTTGCTGTATGCCGCGCATCGCGGGGCGAGGGGGAGGTTGATTTATTGCGCGCCTGCCTTGGGGTTCAAGCCTGCAGGAGGCTGAAGTTTTTTAGCAGTTGCAGGCCGGCTGCCTGGCTCTTTTCTGGATGGAACTGCGTGGCAAACAAGTTGCCCCGCGCGATGGCCGCGCAGAACTTGCCGCCATAATCGCAGGACAACCAACACAGCCGAGAATCGTCAGGTCGGACGTAGTAGCTGTGGACGAAATAGAAATGCGGACGCTGCGGCAACGAAGCCAGCAGCGGCAGATCGGCTTGCTCGGTCGTCACCTGGTTCCAACCCATGTGTGGCACCTTGAATTGCCTGGGCAGGTCGAACTTGACAACCTTGCCGGGGATGACTCCCAGACCGCGATGCAAGCCTCCTTCTTCGCTTTCGTCAAAAAGCAGTTGCAGCCCGAGGCAGATGCCCAGAAACGGTTTGTCGCGCTGGATGAAATCGATGATCGGTTGGACCAGCTGCCGCGCCTGGAGCTCCCGCATCGCATCGCCGAAAGCGCCCACGCCTGGCAGGATCAAACGCTCGGCCTTAGCGATCTCTTTGGGGCAGTTGCTGATCGTCGCTTGAGCGCCGACGTGCTCGAGCGCCTTTTGCACGCTGCGCAGGTTGCCCATTTGGTAGTCGACGATCGTGACGCTGGCTCGAGACATGCGGAAGATTTTTTCGTTAGGTGCTTTGGACGTAGGGCCTGGACGTCACCAGGCCTTCTTCGGGGCTGCTGGCCGTGGCATACAAGCGTCGGGGAATGCGGCCGGCCAGATAGGCTTCGCGACCTGCCAGCGCTGCGTAGCGCATCGCGCTGGACATCAGAATGGGATCGCGGGCGTGGGCAATGGCCGAATTGAGCAAGACGCCATCGGCGCCCAATTCGAAAGCGACCGACACATCGCTGGCAGTGCCGACTCCTGCATCGACGATCACAGGATAGTCGGCGTCACCTTCCTTGAGGTACTCGAGGATGATGCGGAGGTTGTTGGGATTGAGGATCCCTTGGCCGCTGCCGATGGGACTGCCGGCCGGCATGACACTGGCCGCGCCGGCCTCTTTCAGTTTGCGGGCGACGATCGGGTCGTCGCTGGTGTAACACAAGACCTGGAAACCGTCGGCCACCAGTTTCTCGCAGGCTTCGAGCGTCGCCAGCGGATCCGGCAGCAGCGTTTTCGTATCGCCGAGGACCTCCAGTTTGACCCAATCGGCCCCGGGATTGCCGAGAGCTCGCAAGATC
This sequence comes from Aureliella sp., assembly GCA_051953155.1. Classification (GTDB taxonomy): domain Bacteria; phylum Planctomycetota; class Planctomycetia; order Pirellulales; family Pirellulaceae; genus Aureliella. The sequence goes on from JBQCJB010000599.1 coordinate 1,400, forward strand.
TCGCGCCCGAGGCGCGCGATCCGCACGGCATCGGTCGCGTTGTAGCACCCGGCCGTGTTGGGCAACAGCAGGTACTTGGCTGGATCGATGAAGTCGAGGATGTTGCGGCCGCCGCGTTCGTACAACCGATCGCGGCGGACGGCTACGGTGACGACATCGGCCCCCGACGCGGCTAGCGAGTCGCGCATCAGCTCCATCGTGTCGTACTTGCCCGTACCGACGATCAGGCGGCTGGCCAGCGTGTGCGCACCGATCTTCAGCGGCCGATCGCTGGAGTCCGACCGGTTCATTTCCGGTGGGCTCAACGTTGACTGATTCAACTCAGCCACCTCCTACGAGCGTCACGACCTCGATCTGATCCCCATCGCCGAGCACGACCTGGGTGTGCTGCGGCTTGGGGACGATCTCGAGGTTGACTTCGACCGCGACCAGCTCGGTTCGCACCTGCTGGCGGGCCAAGACATCGGCGACGGTCGAACCAGAGGGGATCTCCAGCGGCTGTCCGTTGTAAACGATTTGGGCTACTTCGGAGCTCATTCTTCGAAAGCCGCGTCAAAGGCGCGTGCGCTCGGATCGAAATCGATGCGTTTGGTGAATTGGCAGGCTTCGCGAGCACCGAACTCGCGGTCCATTCCACTATCTTCCCATTCGATACTCAAAGGTCCAGTGTATTTGATGTCGTTCAGAGCTCGGATGATCTCTTCGAAATTGATGCCGCCGCGGCCCGGGCTGCGGAAATCCCAACCCCGGCGATGGTCGCCGAAGTTGATGTGGCTGCCCAGAATTCCCGCGGTGCCGTCCAGCTTGGTGATCGCATCCTTGATGTGCACGTGGTAGATGCGGTCGGGGAACTTGCGGAGGAACTGCACGGGATCGACACCCTGCCAGTGCAGGTGGCTGGGGTCGAAGTTGAATCCGAATTCCTCGCGTCCATCGAGGGCGTCGAGGGCCATCTCGGCGGTGTAAATGTCGAAGGCGATCTCGGTCGGATGGACCTCGAGGGCGAACTTCACGCCGCACTCGCCGAACACGTCCAGGATCGGGTTGAAACGCTCGGCCAGGAGTTTAAAGCCGGCATCGATCATCTTTTGCGGCACTGGCGGGAACGAATACAGCAAGTGCCAGATGCTCGAACCGGTGAAACCGTTGACCACGCCGACGCCGAATTTTTGAGCGGCTCGCGCCGTCTGCTTCAGCTCCTCGATCGCCCGCTGATTGACGCCAGCCGGTTTGCCGTCGCCCCAGACGTAATCGGGGACGATCATCTTGTGCCGCTCGTCGATGTTGTCGAGCACGGCCTGGCCAACCAGGTGAGCGCTGATCGCGTAGCACGCCAGATCGTTGGCCTC
>JBQCJB010000600.1:0-2824 GCA_051953155.1 Aureliella sp.
TTTGACGCCAGCCAAGCGGATCTGCCGTTCTACGGACCAGTCCACCAAGCCTACCGCCGCGGCGCCCTCGGCGAATTCCTGGGTCTGATGGAAGCGCTGCGCGTCCATCCGCTGTGGGAGCATTTCAAATTCAGCCGCGCCGCCCAGCTGGCCATGGTCGATGATTGCCTGGTGCATGTCAGCGACTATCAACAATTGATCTCCCAGCGGCTCGATCAGTGGTTCGGCCTGGCGCACGGAGAGGTCGCCCGGTTCGGGAATTTCATGCCCGCCTGCCACGCCGCTTTCGCTCCCAATTCCCGGGCAGCCTAATCGCTACGACATTTTGTCGTACCGCGCTTGAGGCTAGCCGCGCGCTGCCTAGTGGAGTAGCGACTCAACTTCGATTGTTTTAAGCTCGACTTTTCCAAACAATCGAATTTCGCGATGCGATGGGTGGGGACGGACGGTTGGGCCAGACGACTGCAGAGATCACGATTGTTCGCGGCTGGTTGGCCGCAGCTAAAGAGCAGGATGTCGAGCGACTGCTGGCGCTTTCGCTGCCGGGTCTCGAAATCCTCGGGGCCGCAGTGCAGGGAACCGACAAGTTGGCTTTGCAGCAGTGGATGTCCGATACCCAATCGCGGTTCACCCGCGAACGTTTCTTCCAGCGCGATGAGTCAGTCGTACTCGGGCAACTCAGCCCCGAGGCAGGCACCGCGATTGTGCAGTCGGCGCAAACCGAACCGGCTGCTGCGGCGGCCGATCCCGCCGCGGCGCATGGCGCGCTGAGGTTCCGCGTGCGCGAATTACGGGTGGTCGAAGTCGAAGGCTACGACGACTTAGCCAGCGCTCTATCGGCAGCCGGCCTCTCGACCGATGACGAGCGCTGCGCCGGTTCCTGACGCTCGGGAAACGGCCTCAGCTTGCACGATCTGCTCCTGCATTTTTGGAGCGTCGCGTCTATACTCAGGGGGCAGAAGGGCCGCCTCTCAGCTATTTCCATCCCACCCCCGCGAAACGTTTCGGCATGCCTGCAACCAAATTCTGTCGCGTCAACGGGCCGCTTGCGAGGCCACTGGTTGTCGCGGCCGGTTTCCTGATGGGCATCGAGATTCCAACCCGTGCTCGGAGGCCGGCCAATGAGTGAGCGCAAGAGCGATAGCGCGCAGGTGCAGAACGATTCCCGAGACGACGAGCTTTTTCGTCTGAAGCAGGCGCTAGCGGACCAGACAGCCCAATTGGTCGAGCTGCGGTCATCGATGCGCGCAACCCTCGACGCGACCGCCGATGCCATTCTGGTAACCGACCTGGACGAGAACGTCGTCGATTTCAACGAGCAGTTCCAGCAGCTGTGGCAGCTGCCCGGTTCGGTCATGCAATCGCGCCAGCACCGGGAACTGCTCACGGTCAACTCGCAGAAATTCGCCGATCCGCAGGCGTTCCTCACCCGCGTGAAGGAAATCTATGCGACTCGTCAGGAGGTCACCGATCATCTGGTCCTATTGGATGGTCGACTGATCGAGCGCACGTCGCGCATGCGTTACGTCGATCGGCGGCCGACCGGCTGGGTCTGGAGCTTTCGCGACGTCACCGAGCGTAAGTTCACCGAGGAGATGAAATTTCGCTTGGCGGCCGTGGTCGAATCTTCGCAGGACGCGATCATTACCAAGTCGCTCGACGGCATCATTCAGACCTGGAATGCCGGCGCCGAGCGGATCTTCGGCTACACAGCTAGCGAAGCCGTCGGCCAGCCGATCACGATGCTGATCCCCTCGGATCGAAAAGCAGAGGAGAATCAGATCCTGGAGCGGATCGCTCGCGGTGAGCGCGTCGCGTCGTATGTAACCGAACGGATCCGGAAGAACGGGTCGCGGCTAATCGTCTCGCTGACCATCTCGCCCATGAGAGATGGCACCGGCAAAATCATTGCGGCTTCGAAAATCGCTCGCGACATCACCCAACAAAAGCAGGCTGAGGAGCTGCTCAGGCGTAGTGAATCGGAACTGCGAACGCTGGCCGATTCCATCCCGCAGCTAGCCTGGATGGCCGATCCCGAGGGGCACGTCTTTTGGTACAACCGTGGCTGGTACGAGTACATCGGCACCACGGTGGACGACAACCCGGGATGGAGCAGCCCGAGCGTCCATGATCCGGAGATTCTGCCGTCGGTCCTCCAACGCTGGCAACAATCGCTGGCAAGCGGCACACCGTTTCAAATGGAATTCCCGTTGCGCGGCCGCAACGGAGAATTCCGCTGGTTTTTGACACGCGTCAATCCGCTCCGCGACGAAGCCGGACGCGTCATCCGCTGGTTCGGGACGAACACCGACGTCGACGAGGTGAAGCGAGCCGAAGAGGCGCTGCGGGACGAGACGCGGATGCTCGACTTGCTCAACAAGACCGGCATCGCTATCGGTTCGACGCTCAAACTGGACGATCTGCTGCAAGCGGTGACCGATGCGGCCACGCAGCTGAGCGGCGCCCAGTTCGGTGCCTTCTTTTACAACACGGTCAACGAACAGGGCGAAGGCTATACGCTCTACACGCTCTCGGGCGCTCCGCGCGAAGCCTTTGACAAGTTCGGCCAGCCGCGGGCCACGCCGATGTTCGCAGCCACTTTTCGCGGCGAGGGGCCGACGCGCTCTGACGACGTACAGGCCGATCCACGTTATGGACAACTAGCGCCGCACTACGGTTTGCCGAAAGGCCACCTACCGGTAAAAAGCTTTTTGGCGGCCCCCGTCAACTCGCGGACCGGAGAAGTGCTGGGCGGCTTGTTCTTCGGCCACCCGCGGGCGGCCGCCTTCAGCGAGCGCACCGAACGCATCATCATGGGCGTAGC
>JBQCJB010000601.1:0-10029 GCA_051953155.1 Aureliella sp.
CCCAGCGGCACCACGTTCGTTTCCGCGAACTCGAACCTCGGCACCGTGACCGAAGCTGGCGGCGTCGTCACGGCCAATCTCGGCACGATGACCAGTGGGCAAACCGCGACCGTGACGATCATCGTCGTCGTCTCGGCGTCCCAAGCCACCTCGATCACCAACACCGCTTCGGTGGTTTCGACCGAGATCGATTCCGACACGACCAACAACACCTCGTCGACCGCCACGGCTGTCAGCCCACAGACCGACCTGAGCATCGTCAAGACCGACAGTCCTGATCCGGTAGCCAGCGGAGGCACGCTGACCTACACGCTGGTCGTCACCAACAGCGGCCCGAGCGACGCGACCGGGGTCACCGTCACCGACGTGCTGCCGACCGGCGTGACCTTCGTTTCGGCCAACTCCTCGCAGGGCACCGCCACCAATGCTTCCGGTACGATTACCGGGGCCCTCGGAAACCTGGCCAGCGGCGCTTCGGCCACGATCACGATCACCGCGACCGTCGATCCGGCGACCGAGGGTCCGATCAGCAACACAGCCACGGTTACCGGCAATGAAACCGATACCGACTCAACCGACAACTCCAGTACCTCCAGCACCGCGGTCACGCGTTCGGTCGACGTCAGCATCACCCAAACCGATTCTCCCGATCCGGTTTTGGTGGGCAATCAGCTGACCTACACGATCATCGTCACCAACAGCGGTCCGTCGACGGCGACCAATGTGACGGTCACCGACGTGCTGCCCACCGGATTGACCTTTGTCTCGGCCAATGCGACGCAAGGCTCGGCTACCAACGCTTCGGGCACGGTGACCGGAGCGATCGGCACGCTGGCTCCATCGGCAACCGCCACGATCACCATCGTGGCTTCGGTCGACTCCGACGCGCCGACTTCGCTGAGCAACACGGCGTCCGTTACTTCAACCGAGACCGATACTGACTCGACCGATAACTCGGCCAGCCAAACGACGACCGTCACACCGTCGATCGATCTGGCGATTACGAATGTCGACACCAGCGATCCGGTCATCGCGGGCAACACGGTAACCTACACGATCACCGTCACCAACAACGGTCCGTCCAGCGCCAGCGGTGTTACGGTCACCGACGTGCTGCCGGCGAACCTGACGTTCACTTCCGCGACCGCCTCGCAAGGCACCGCCACCAATTCCAACGGCACGGTTACCGGAGCCTTGGGAACGTTGGCCAGCGGCGCCAGCGCGACGATCACGCTGGTGGGCACGGTGGCCGGTTCCTTCTCTGGCACGCTGTCCAATACAGCCACGGTGACCGCCACCGAAACCGATTCCAACTCGGCCAACAACAGCGCGACGCAGACGACCACGATCAATAAACAGGTCGATTTGCAGGTCACCAATACCGACACGACCGATCCGGTCACTGCGGGCAGTTCGTTGACGTACACGATCGTCGTTACCAACGCCGGCCCGTCCCAAGCGACAAACGTCACCATCAGCGACGTACTGCCGACCGGCGTCACCTTCCCCAGTGCGACGTCGACGCAGGGAACTGTCACCAACAGCAACGGCACGCTGACCGGCAGCCTAGGCACGATCAATTCGGGTTCGTCGGTGACCGTCACGGTTGTCGTGGCCACCGCGCCGACGCTGCGGACGAACCTGACCAACACGGTCACGGCGACTTCGACCGAGACCGATTCGAATTCGGCGAACAACTCGGCCAGCGCTACGACGACGGTCAATGCAGGTATCGACCTGGCGATCACCAATACCGACAGTTCCGATCCGGTCGCAGCCGGCGGTTCGCTGACCTACACGATCGTCGTCACCAATAACGGCCCGAGCACCGCCAACGCGGTGACGGTCACCGACGTGCTGCCGACGGGCCTGACGTTTACTTCGGGCACGGCGACCGGCGGTGGAACGGTGACCAACAGCAATGGCACCGTAACCGGCGCGCTGGGCACGATTGCTCCGGGAGCCAGCGTGACGATGACCATCGTCGCGGCCATTTCCTCTTCGGCGACCGGCACGCTGACCAACACAGCGACGGTTACGGCGACGGAGACCGATTCCAGTTCGGCCAACAACACGGCGACGCAGACCACTACGATCGCACAGTTTGGCAGCATCTCGGGTTCGTCCTACGTTGACGCCAACAAGAACGGCGTGCGGGACAGCGGCGAAGCGGGCCTGGCCGGAGTGACCATCACGCTGACCGGCACCGACCTGAATAATGCTGCGGTCAGCAAGACGGCGACGACCAACGCGTCGGGCGATTACAGCTTTACGAACTTGCTGCCGGGCACCTACACCGTTACCCAGACGCAGCCAGCTGGCTACAACGACGGTACGGCGAACGTCGGCTCAGGAGCTGGTGGGACAGCGGGCACGAACCAAATCGGCTCGATCGCGCTGACCAGCGGCACCAACGCCACAGCCTACAGCTTCGGCGATTCGCGATTCCCGCTCAGCAAGCGCCGCTTCCTGGCCTCGTCGACGGGCATCGAGTAAGCCGCATCTGCGGTCGGCAGCAAGTCGACGCGCGCTGGGTACGCGTGAATTTGAAGAGCTCGAGCGCCGTGGACCGGACGTGGTCCCGGCGCTACCGGCTGACAAGATGCCCCTCTAAATGCGCGCGATCCGCGATGTCCGGGCTTGCCGAGATCAGGTCACGTGGCTGGCCGTCGCCAGGATCGCTTGCTCGTAGGTGCGGGCCTGACCGTTATCGGGCTTGCCGATGTTATCGATGGCGATGTCGTATAGTCGCTGGCCTTGTTCGGTCGGGTATCGCCCGGTGATACACGCCTGGCAAAGATCGCTCGATGGCAAATCGATCGCGCGAGCGATGGCGCTGACCGGCAGATACCGCAGCGAATCGCAGCCGAGCGCTTCGGCCATGCGGCGTTGGACCTCTTCGGTCACCGGTCCCCCTTCGAGAAAGCGGGGGGCGAACAGTTCGTCGATCGTCGACATGTCGATGCCGTAAAAACACGGCGAGATGATCGGCGGGCAAGCGACTCGCACGTGGATTTCTTTGGCCCCGCCTTGCTGGCGGATGCGGTCGAGCAGCACTTTCATCGTGGTTGAACGGACGATCGAGTCTTCGACCAGGAAGACGCGTTTGCCCTCGAGCACTTCGCGCAGCGGCGTGTACTTGCTGGCGGCCTTCATGCGCCGCGCGCGTCCGCCCTCAATGAACGTGCGGCCGCTGTAGCGATTGCGGATCAGTCCTTCGCGGCTGGGAATCCCCAGCTCGTAAGCCATGGCGTCTGCGGCCGCTTTGCTCGTATCGGGCACGGGGACGACGATCGTGTCGCCATCGAGCGGTACGCGATTCTCGCTAATTTCCATTCGGGCCAGCTCTTCACCGAGCCGGGTCCGCGACATGTACACGCTGCGATCGTCCAGCGTGCTGGCCACATTGGCGAAATAGATCCATTCGAAGAAGCAGTGGGCTCGGTTTTCGGCTGTGGCGAACTGCGAGATCTCGATACCGGCGGGCGTTACCAGGATGGTGTGGCCGGGGGTGAGCGATTTGATGTTGCTCGGGTCGAAGCCCAGGTTCAGCAGGGCCACGCTTTCGCTGGCGGCGGCAAACAGCGGGCCTTCGATGGCGTAGCACAGCGGTTTAATGCCCAGCGGGTCGCGGGCCAGCAGCATTTCTCCGCGGGCGTTGAGCAGCGCCAGGCTGTAGGCGCCGTCGAACTGCGCGGCCACCTTGGCAAAGACGTCGGGCAGCGGTCGCGACGCAGAGCCCGCGCTGGACAATTCGCGTCCCAGCTCGTGCATGATGATTTCGGTGTCGGTGTCGCGCGCCAAATGGTGCTCGCCTTCGCGGAGCAACTTGGCTCGCAGGTTCGCGTAGTTGGCTAGCTGGCCGTTGAAACAGAAGCTGAACCACTTGTGCTTGTGAATGTGTTCGCGCTCGAACGGCTGGGCGTAATTGCGATCGTCCTTGCCGCAAGTCGCGTAGCGCACGTGTCCGATGGCGGCCCGGCCGGCGGTGTCGCGCATGATGGCTTCGCACTTGCCGCGGTGGGACAGCCGAAAGACTTCGGCGACCGTGCCGACGTCCTTGATCGTCGAGAGCAGTTGCGGACGATCGGGATTGTAAGTCGTCATGCCGGCGGCCAACTGGCCGCGATTCTGAATGTCCTGCAACATTCGGGGCAGCAACCGCGAGGTCTCGTCAGCCCCCTCTTCGGGAGCCAGAGGGCTTGGCTGCGAACTGGGGAGATGATAAATCGCCGCGACACCACACTCGTGGTTGAGTTCGCTCATCGTAGAAAATCGCTCCTGGGCAGCTGAGAGGCGTGCGATAGCCAACGCAGCGATCGTTGGCCGCGCGCGTATGGCTAAGTTTACCCTGCGACCTGGAAGCGGCAAACCACAGACGCCGCCGAATTCGAGCTCCAGCGCTCGATCGATCAACGAATAAGCGAACCGAACCGCGTTAAATTCGCGCGGCGTTTTTTCGCGGCCGCTTCCCACTTGAAACTCTCTGGTAAGTTTTGGCGTTTGCGCCGATAATTGGTCGCGCGCCAGAGGCAGTCGCTAATGGAAAGCCGCCAGTCGTCACTATCGGTTTGCCACTGACTGCCCGCCGTTTACTGCTTACTGCGCACCGCTTGCTGCCTGCCGAGCAGCGCGGCCCTCCACGAACCATCGATGAAAACGCACTATGAGCGAATCTGATCGCCAGGGACTGATCGCAGGGACCGATGTGTGGGTCGTCAAAGTGGGCTCGCGCGTCTTGACCGGCCCGGACGGCCATCTGGATCGGTTGCATCTGGGACGCTTGGCCCAGCAACTGGTCGGTCTGGCCGACGCCGGCAAGCAAGTCGTGCTGGTCAGCAGCGGCGCGGTCGCGTCCGGGATCGGCAAACTCGGCTTGGCTGCCCGACCGACGGACTTGGCCGAGTTGCAAGCCGTGGCGGCGGTCGGACAAGCTCACCTGATCCAAACTTACGAACACTTCTTCACACAAAACGGCCGCCACGCGGGGCAGATTCTGCTGACGGCCGACGATCTGGACAATCGCACGCGCTATCTAAATGTGCGCAATACGCTGCTGACGCTGCTGCGTTTTGGTGTCATCCCGGTGATTAATGAAAACGACACCGTCGCGGTTGATGAACTGATGACGACCTTCGGCGACAACGACCGCCTGGCCGCGATGGTCGCCGGTCTGTTGCCGCGTCCGATGCTGGTGATCCTGAGCGACGTGGCGGGTCTGTACGATCGCGACCCGAGCGATCCGGCGGCCCGCGTGCTGCATTCGGTCCCCCGCGTCGACGATTCGACATTCGATCTGGTGCGCGACCGCCGCACCGGGCTGAGCAAAGGAGGCATGGGCAGCAAGCTGAAAGCGGCGCAGTTCGTCACCGGCAGCGGCTCGCCGGTCATCATCGCCTGCGGTCGCGACGAAAACGTGCTGCTGCGGTTATCCGCCGGCCAGCAGCTGGGCAGCCTCTTCCTGCCACAGTCGCGCAGCCTGGCGCCGCGCAAACGCTGGATCGGTTTCTCTGCCCAGTGCAGCGGTCAGGTCCACGTCGACGACGGCGCCGTGCGGGCGATCCTGGCCGAGGGGCGCAGCCTGCTGGCAATCGGCATCCGCGACGTCAGCGGCAAATTCGAGAAGGGGGACATCGTTTCGATCGTCGCTCCCGACGGCCGAGAGATCGCTCGCGGCCTGATCAACTACAGCGCGGCCGACGTCCGGCAAATCCGCGGCTGCCGTTCGCCGCGCATCGCCGAGATTCTCGGCAAACGCCCCTACGAAGAAGTCGTGCACCGCGACAACATGGCCATTACCTCGGCCCAGCCAGTCTAGAAGGCCGAGCCAGCTTTGTAGGCCAAGGCAGCTTTGTATGCTCAGCCGGTTTAAAACGCTCAGCCAGTTTCGAACTGGGCGAGCCACGCCTGGACTTGCTCCAGCGTTCGCTCGCGGATCAGGATGCGTTTCTGCCGAGAGCTCTGGCCGCTCAAGAGTGTCAGCGACCGCTTGGGTAGGTCGAGCGACTGGGCGAGGATCGCGATGATCGCTTCGTTGGCCTGGCCGCGATCGGGCGGCGCGGTGACGGCGATTTTCAATCCACCCGCCTGCTCGCCGACGATGCCTTCGCGGCGAGCGCCCGGCTGAGCGCGCACTGGCAAGATCACTCCCTCGGAGTTGGAAACAAGTTCAATCGCCACGTTTCGCCCCGGGGCTGTCAGGACACCGAAACACCTTCCCAAAGGATCGAGCCGAGGCGCACCATGGTGGCCCCGGCGGCGATGCCGAGGGCAAAGTCGCTGCTCATGCCCATCGACAGTTCGCCCAGATCGATCGCTTCGCCGTATTGCGCCTGTAAGCGATCGCGCAGCTCGCGCACCGACATGAACTCGCGGAGGATTTGATCGCTGGACGCATTCTCGGTGGACATGGCCATCAGGCCGCGGATATCCAGGCCCGGCAACTGAACCAGGCGATCCAGCAGAGGCGGCACCTCGGCTGGCGGCAACCCGGTTTTGCTCGCGTCCTCGGTCGCATTGACTTCGACCAGCACCTTCAGCCTTCTGTGTTGCCGGAGGGCTTCACTGTTGAGAGCTTCCGCCAGTCGCAGGCTGTCGAGCGAATGCAGCCAGTCGATCAGCGGCAGGGTGCGCGTCACCTTGTTGCGTTGCAGATGGCCAATCATGTGCCACTCGATCGGCCCCGCGTCGGCCAAGGCAGCGTGCTTGTGCCACAGCGCCTGCGGGCGGCTTTCTCCCAAAGTTCGGCAACCTGCCTCGACGAGTTGCCGCGTCTGCGCGTCGTCGACATATTTGGTGACGCCGATGATGCGCACCGAGTCGGCGGCGCGGCCGCTGGCGGCCCGCGCCTCGGCGACCTGCTCGCGCGCACGCTGAAAGTTTTGCTCGACGGTGTTCACGCTTGCTCCTGCGACGCGGCGGCTCACGACGCTTCGACTTCGACCAGCGTATCGACGTCGCCGGTTTCTCCATCGAAGCGACCGGCGAAGAAGTCGTAGACCGTGTGCATGCCCAGCGCGGTGCGGCGGGTGGCTTCAGCCAGCGTGCGATAGATCAACCATTGATCGCGACCGATCTGCACGCGATAGGCAGCGGCCACGCTCGGCGGCACGATGTCCAGATTCTCAGCCACCGTCAGTTGCCGCCAGGTCAGCGGCTTGGCAGCATGCCCCGTTTTGACGCTCAGTAGCACCGGCGCATAGAGTCGAGCCGCATCGGTCGTGGCCGACAGGGTCAGCGCGTCGTTTTCCAGCAACAGCTTGCCACTGCCAAGTTGTCGTCGCCACTCCGGCAGGGCCAAAGGCAGCACCAGACACCGCTCGCCCTGCGGCGTGATCAGCCACGATTCGCGAGTCGCCGCGGCCGCTTCGGCGCGCATGCCCGCGGCCAGCGGCACGGAAGACTCGAGCGCCCATTTGCCGGCGCGTTCGCCGAGCATCGCATCGGCCAGCATGATCAGGCCTTCTTCGCGGAAGAGCATCAGTTGGCGTTGGACGCAGCAGTGCTCGCCGAATCTGGCTTCGACCTCCAGGTAGTCCACTTCTTCGTCGCTGTACCAGCAGACCTCTTGCCAGTCGTCTTGTTGAATCTGCGGCTGGCCATCGAGTGCGATGCTCAACGACCAGCGCCCCGACAAGAGGCTGACTCCTTTGGGCCCAACGATTTCAACAGACAGCGGCGAGTCGGAGAAATCGATCGCCAGGCGACCGCTGCGTTTGAACCAATCGGTCTGCATGCACGCAGCCCGGGCCGTATCGCAGTAGTGGGTCAGCGCGGGCAACTCCGAACGATCGACCGACGCCTTGGCTTGTTTGCGTTTCATTTGAGCAGGCGTCAGATCGGCGAGCGTCATGATCGCGGCCAGCGGCTTGGACTTCCGTGCGATCTTGGCCAAGGCTTCCCAGTGCGCGGCGGCGTCGAGCGTTTTTCCTGGGCGGGCACACGACATCCCCAGCAGCGAACTGCCTCCCTTGCGAGCCCAGCGCGAGGCATGCTCGAGAAGTCCGGCCAGAGCCGCGCGCTGCGGCGCGTAGAACTTTCGCAGGCCGAGCGCATCGGCTAGCGCTCGCGAGCGGAGCACGCTGCCCAGCGATGCCCGCAGGTAGCTCGCGCCATAAGCCAACCAGCGGGCCGGCAAATCGTCGGCCTGCTCGAGCAGGAAAGCCAGCTGGTCCATGGCCTCGAATGCCTCGGAGAACAGCGTGCGTTTGCCGGCACCGGTCACGGTTCCCAGCAGCAACGGCAGCTCGCATTTCATTACCAGCTCGCAGAGCACCGAGTCGTCTGCGTCGCATTTGCACTTGAGCACGCGTTCCGAGGCGCTTTGCAACCACGATCCGATCCAGGCATTGCCGGGCCGGCGGGCGTGTTCGGGCAACTGCCAGGCGAACGCAGCCAGTCCCAAAGCCGCGTCGGCTTCGCGGTCCGCTTCATCGAGCCACTTGGCGGCCATCGTTTCGATCGGCCACGACATCAGCCCCGAGACGCTTTCGCGCTGCGCCCCGGCCGGTGGCTGCGGCGCGGCGTCCGCAGGCGCTTCGGTGGTCGCCTGTTCGGTGAGCGTCAGGCCCGCGATCTGGCTGGCCGGCATCCCTGCTCGCACCAGGATCTCCGCTTGCTCCATCAGCACGCATGACCAGAGGAACGTCGATTCCGCAGAAACGTTCTTCGGCCAATTCACGCGTGCCAGCGCATGGTCGTAGGCGGCCGACCAGACTTCCATCGGCTGGGCCAGCGCGGCCCGAGTGCGGCTGGCCAAAGTCTTGCGCCGGCCCTTGCCGCTCTTGGCAGCGGTGCCCACAGCGGCCTCTTCGCTTTCCGCCTTGATCTCTTGTGCAAAACGGGGATCGATCCAGTCCATAGAACCACTCGTGCGATTGATTGGGGAGATGCGGTAGGTCGGCGAGAAGTGATACAATGAAAAGCGAGCCACCATTGTGCTCTGAGGGCAGTGGTTATCAAAGATGGCTCGAGCGGTTTCTCGAAAAGGAGTGTTTCAAGCATGCGGCGATATCATTGGCCGATGGCAAAATGTCTTTGCCTGGCGTGCGTCTTCGTAACGCTGGCCCACCTCGCCACCGCGCAAGAGCCAGAGCGTTATGAGAGCCGTGAGACGCGCCGCGAGAGAGTGGAAAAAACGTTTGCCGATCCGCCGAACATGAAACGGCTGGCCGAAAAGGATCGCGTGTGGGTCGACCCGCGGCGGCATCTGGTCGTCGTCGATGGTTATGTGGCTTTGCGAGTCGGCCAGCTAGAAATGTTCGCTTGCCCGGCCGGCACCAAGGAGCACGAATCGGTCGTCGGCGTGTTGGCCAAAGCGCAGTTCGTCCACGCCGCCCTGTTGGCCGCCGGCGCGAAAGCGGGCAAGCCAGTGCAGTGGGAACCCAACTTCGTGCCCCCCAGCGGCAGCGAAATCGAAATTCATGCGCTGTGGTTCGACAAGGCTGGCAAGAAGCACTCGATCGACGCTCGCAAATGGATCAAGCAGTTCGGGACCGACAAAACGCTCGAGTCGAATTGGGTCTTCGCAGGCAGCAGCTTTTGGAAAGATCCCGAGACCGGCGAGAATCGCTACATGGCTGAAAGCGGCGATCTGGTCTGCATTTCGAATTTCACCACGGCCACACTCGACGTTCCCTTCCAGAGTTCGCAAGCCAACTCGGGCTTGCTCTTTGCCGCCAACACCGATCTCATTCCCCCGGAGGGTACGCCCGTGCGGCTGGTCTTCAAACTCGTCGCGTCCCCAAGCGATGCCCAGGCCGACGCCACGCCACCCGATGCAAAGAGCCAGCCCGACAAGGACGCCAAGGACAAAGCCACCACCGATCTCCTCACACCCGCCAAGTAAACCGCCAGCTTCTACCTCCCTCCATCAACACAAGCGCCCCAGCAAGAGCCGACGAGTAACCGGAGCGCGTCGGCGAGAGCCGACTCGTAACCCGAACGCGTCGGCCAGTGCGCTGATCACCAACGCACAAGTTCGCGACTCATCACAGCACTCCGGTCTCCCTCTCGCCCCGCTTCGGGGAG
>JBQCJB010000602.1:0-2656 GCA_051953155.1 Aureliella sp.
AGCAGCAGCTTGACCGCGATGCGCATCGCGTGCTGCGGGATGGAGCCCTGCGCCGGCCGACTGGCGATCTGGGTCAGCAGGATTTTGACATCGGCCGCGTCGCCGTGCTGGGCCAGCGCTCCGGCACCGGCCAACGCGACCTGCGGCCCGTCGCTTGCCAAAGCGGCTCGGGCCGCGCGGCGCAGCGCTTCAGCTCGATTGCCCGAGGAGGAACGGGGACGGTCTTCCCACGCTCTCAGTACCGCAACTTGCACGAGCGGCGATGCGTCGCTAGCGAGCACTTCCGCCAGACGCTCCTCGGAATCGAGCTGCTGTCGATGCAGCGCCCACAGGGCCGAGATGCGCAGTTGGTCCGAGGTGCTGCCGTGGCCGGTCGCCAGTTGCACGAGTTGGTTCTTTTGGGCCGGGCTGAGCCGCACGCCGTCGAGGCGCTCGAGCGCCAGATGCCGGCGCGTCGCGTTTGCGTTGCTCAGTTCGGCCAGATGAGCCGGAGAAAGCAGTTCGATTTTCCCGCTTGGCCAAGCCGTGGCCGCAGCCTTGTCGGAGGTTTGGTTCGACTGCAGTTGGTCGCCACCTCGATAGACGATGCGCCAAATTCGTCCGCTGGTGCGATCCCGCTCGGGATGATCCAATCGCACCTCGTAGTGCCCGATGATCTTGTTATAGAAATCGGCGACGTACAGCCCGCCGTCAGGGCCCAGTTGGATATCGACCGGCCGGAACCAAGGGTCGTCGCTGGTCATGAAATCGGGTTCTTCCACCAGGCGGATCAAGTCGCGTCCGATTTCCAGCCGGTTGCAATTGATTCGGCTGGTCATCACGTTGCCGGAGTAGAACTTGCGGCGAAAGATTTCCGGAAATTGGTCGGCCAGGTAATACGTGATACCGCAAATTGCAGTGCTGCCATGCAGGTGATCCATAACGGAGGGAACGAAGCCTAGGCCGTCGTGGGGGCGTCCAAAGCTTTCGTAAAAACCACCGCGGACCAGCAAGGTCACCGGTTTGCTATGGCAATCGGCCGTAAACCAGTTGCCCCATTCGTCATTGGTCATGCCGAACGGATTGACTTGGCCATTGGTGAATTGCTCGACATGCGAACCATCGGCTCGGAAGCGGAACGTGTTGCCCGAGATCAAGTGAATCTCCGAACCGTCGGCTGCTTTGACATGCGATTGATTGTTGAATCCGTGGCAGGCGTAGATCCAGCCATCGTCGCCATGCCTCAAGGCGTTGATCATGCCGTGCGTGTCGCGCGACGTGTCGAATGGCCCCAACAGCACTTTGCGCTCGTCGCACCGCCCATCTCCGTCGGTGTCCCGGAGGTGCATGATGTTTGGGATGCTGAAGCAAATCACACCGTCGTCCACTGGCAAAATGCCGATCGGGATATTTAGACCGTCGGCGAACGTCGTCACCGACTCGAAGGTGCCGTTACCGTCTTTGTCGCGCAGCACCTTGATCGTGTCATGTGCCGGTTTGTCGGCTGGGACCGGGTAAGGATACTCCGTCGTATCGGTGATCCACAGCGCGCCGTGTTTATCGAACGCCATGTTTAGCGGTTTGGCAATTTGCGGCTCGGCGGCGATCAGCTCGGCCACGAAACCGGCGGGCAGATGAAAGCCGGCCGATTCTTCTTCAGGCGACCGCTTGTCGGTTTCTCGGACTCCCTGTCCATAGACTTCGGCTGGAGTTCGCGGGGGAGCCGCGCCCGGCTGGTCGCCGAGGCAGACGGCGGGCCAGATGCCGACGAGCCAGGCGAGAGAAAGGCTGTGGACGCGAGCGGACGAACGAATGGAACTGATACCTGAGATGGCCATGGAATCGGCAGTCCTGTCTAACTTAAATCGCCGACATCCAGCAGTTCCAGGTCGGCGGGTGGGACGAATTTGGGGAGTTGGTGGATGGTATAACCGCTGCGCAAGCGGTGTCGGACCGACAGCGTGCGGAAGTTTTCGCGACGCAGGCGCTGGGGCAATATCATATTGCCTCGCCGCACCACGAACTCAAAGTCGCCGCTACGGAAATTCGCGAAAACTTCGACCACTCTGGCAATGCCGGGTTCGAAGCGCCCCAGGTCACTGAGCAGCTCGATTTGGTCGCCAACGCGCACGTCCAAGTTTGGCACGCGTGTCCACATCGTCGGGCGGACCCGCAAGCGATGCTGGCCATAGCGCAGATGATAGTAACAACCGTCGAAACGCACACGCTCGAATACGCGGTGGCTCGGTATCAGATTCAGCACGCGGCTCACATCGTCCGGGTGGATCCAGCTGACGCCGGGCGCCGGCCAATGCGCATAGACGCCGAAGTCGGGCAGGTCGGGTCGATAAAAGCGCTGGCCAGCCACGGGTTTCGCTTTGGCTACAATCGGAGGCGTTGAAAATGTGCTGCGAACTCAGGTGGCTCTGCGGGCAGCCACACGTCAGGGGAGCGACTTGGCCAGGATTGCCAGGCTAGCCTGCTGACGGGCGGCAACCACCTTCTGCGCCTGCCGGACCATTTCGCGGCTGCGCTCGCGGTCGGTCAACATTTTAACAACCGCAGCGGGGTAGCGGGCCGTATCGGACGCTTGGTCGAAGTCGAACAGCCATTCGCCCAGGCCGATGTCGCGCCACATGAACCCTTTGCTCGTTTGCTCTTCGAATCGGCCCACGAT
>JBQCJB010000603.1:0-5176 GCA_051953155.1 Aureliella sp.
ATGGTCAAGGTGAAACGGCTCCCCTTGCCGAGCTCCGACTCGACGCACAGATCGCCTCCCAGCGCCCGCGCCAGGGAGCGACTGATGGCCAGTCCCAAGCCCACGCCGCTGCGGTAACTGGACTTCTCGGCCACTTGAACAAAGGGCTGGAAGATGGCCTGGATGTCCTCCGCGGCGATACCGATGCCCGTATCGACGACGTCGACGCGCAGGAGTTGGCTGTAGGTGCGTTCTTCGAAGGAGACGACGACATCGATCGTGCCACCCTTGGTGAACTTGATGGCGTTGCTGATCAAGTTCATTACGATCTGCCGCAGCCGAACGGCATCGGTCGTAATTTTTGTTGGCAGTTGGCCTTGGAATTCGAGCCGCAGGTCGATGCCTTCGTCGGCGGCGCGGAAGCGGAGCAGGCTGCACAGTTCGTTGATGATCCGCAGCGGCTCGCACGGCAGGAGTTTGATGTCCGAGTGCCCGGCTTCGATCTTAGCCAGGTCGAGGATGTCGTTGAGCAATTCGGCCAGGTGCTGGCCATTGGTCTGGATCATCTCCAGCATTTGCCGCGCGTCGTGCGCCCCGGGATCGTCCAGCAAAAGTTCAGCCAGTCCGAGCACGGCCGTCAGCGGCGTGCGCAGTTCGTGGCTCATGCTGGTCAAAAAGATGGACTTGGCGCGGTTGGCCTCTTCGGCGCGTACTTTGGCTTCGCGAGCATCGCGTTCGCTGTGCACCAGCCGCTGGATCAGTCGGAAGCGTTCGATGGCGTTGCGGGTCACCAAGGGGAGGATGTCGTTGCGGACCATCGACTTGGTAAAGAAGTCCTGCACGCCGACCTTCAGTGCATCCTGTGACAGGGCCGTCGAACCGCTGGACGTGATCAGCACGATAGGGAAGGGGGGGATCTGCGAATTGCCGCGCAGACTGCGCACGAACTCGATGCCTGTCATGTCGGGCATATGCCAGTCGAGGATAATCAGGTCGACGGGCACGCTGCCCTGGCGAATCAGTTCAAGAGCCTGGGCACCGGAATTGGCGTGATGGAATTGATAACGGCAACTGCGATCGCTTCGAAGAGCATGAACGATGGCTTCGCGGTCGGAATCATTGTCGTCGACGATCAGGATCTCGCGACGTGGCACTCCCGTCATATTGGATCTCGAACTGCAATTTCTGAGGGAGCTATGGTATCTGCGGGAGCCATCGACTGACGATGGTTTCGACGACGCGGAGGAATTCGCCGGGCATCACCGGCTTGACATGATAATCATCGGCACCACAACGTTTCGCCGCCTCGGCATCCCGAGGATTGGTCGAGGAGGAAAATATAACGATCGGGGCGGCAGCGTTGGAGGGCGACTTGCGAAGTTCCTTCGCCAAGGCCAGCCCTGAAACGTCGGGCAGACTCAAATCGAGAATGAACAGCGATACGGGATTGGCGTTGCCAGCCAAATAGTCGAGGAAATCGCGGCCGCTGCTGACGCGCAGCGCGGTCACTTCCGGCTTGACCTGCTCGATACCTACGCAGGCCAATTCGAAATCGGAGTCGCAATCCTCGACGAATACGACGGTCGGTGTCGCGGCATCAACTGAGCTAAGCTTCGCCATGAGCGTTAGCCTCCAGCGTGAAATAAAACGTCGAACCCTTGCCGGGTTCGGAAGTCGCCCAGACTACCCCTCCGTGCCTTTCGATGATCCGCTTCACGATCGCCAAGCCCACGCCTGACCCGCCTCCGTAATCTCCAACTTGATGCAATCGTCGAAACACCTGGAAGATGTCTATCAAGCGTTCGGAAGCAATTCCTATGCCATTGTCCCGGACGTAGACGGCCTGCTTGCCCAGGGCGGCGGCCGGCGGCGCGTGCGCCGGCTCGGCCACGAGACTGCCGACCTCGATGCGCTTTTGCGGTCCATCGGAATACTTGCGTGCATTGCTGAAAAGATTCTGGAACACGTCGCGGATGCACATGAAATCGGCGACCGTTTGGGGCAGGGGGTGGACGACTAGTTCCAATGCTTCCCCGTCCAATTGGCTAAGGGCGATCTCGGCCGCCTCGCGGGCCACCTCGGCCAGGTCCGTCGGCTCGAGGTGCAAATCGCTGCTACCGGCTCGCGAGACTCGCAGCAGGCCTTCCAACAGTTCGGTCATCCGCTCGGTCGTCCGCTGGATAGCAGAGATGCGGCGATTTACCTCGTCAGGACGGCCGTCGGCCAAGGCTCGTTCGAGAAAGAAGAGAGTCTGATTGATCGTTCGCAGCGGCTCCTTCAAGTCATGCGAAGCGGCGTAGGCGAACGAATCGAGGTCGGAATTAATCCGCAACAGTTCCTCGTTGACGCGCAGTAGCTCAGCCGCTCGTTGGGCCATCAACCGCAACAGCCCGACATGCATGTCTGTAGCGATCGTGTGGTCGACGCGAGACCACGGCCGCGATTGCAACCGCACCGTCTGCGTCCACTGCGCGAACGACTTGCGAGGCGATAGCCGCAACCCATCCTCGGTCATCTCTGCGGACTTTTCCGGATTTCCACCCCACTTCACTTCGGTGACATATTGAGGGCGAAAGAAGATCAGCATTTCCATCGGCTCGAGTCCCAGCGGCAAGACCAGCGCGCCGCTGGCCAAGTCGGCGAACTCCGCCGCCGGCGGGTAGTCGTTTGCGAGCTGCTGGCTGCTCCAAACCGCGCCTTTGAGCGTCTTGGCCAGGGCTGCATTCAGACCGCGCACAAATTCCAGCGGAGGAGTTTGTCCTACCAAGGTAATTCGCTCGCGAACACAGATTGCCGCGCCTTGCGCGTCGACAGCTCGCAACAGCTGCGGCGCAACTTTCTTCAGCCCTGCGTCGATCGTCGTAAATCCGCCCAGCGACCGCATCGCCAGCCCCAGTTCGTCCTGGCGCTGGGTCTGCAACTCGACTTCGTCGCTGATCTGCCGCGTGGTAACGTAACCACCGGCCATCGTCCCTAGCAGTTCGCAAGCGGCTCGTATTTCGAACGACACGTTGCGTGGCTGGTAATGATGACAGGCGATCAGTCCCCACAACTGCCCGCCGCTGAGAATCGAAATCGACATCGAAGCCGCCACGCCCATATTCTGCAGATACTCGATATGGATCGGCGACACGCTGCGGAAGGAACTGTAGGTCAGATCCAGCGACCGGCCGTGGATGGGACAGGCCTGTGGTTCCAGCGGCACCGGCTGTGCATTGACATCGACGATCAACCGCAGCGGGTTGAGCGTGTACAAGCGACGGGCTTGCGGCGGAATATCGCTGGCCGGGTAGTGCAGTCCCAAAAACGGCTCGAGTCCTTCGCGAAGCGATTCACCTTCGACGACGCCATGCTGGTCCGGCATGAAGCGATAGACCATGACGCGATCGAACCCGCTGAGCCGTCGCACCTCGTCGGCCAAAGCTTGATAAAGTTCGCTGAGCGAGCTGCTGACCTGCAGACGCGTGGTCGCCTGCTGCACGAAACGCGTGATCGATTCGGTGCCTTCGCCGACCGTATCGTGCAGCAGCAATTGCTGGGTAGCGCGAAGCTCGAATTCGAGAATCAGGACGCCATCATAAATGTGAGCGGTACCCAGATGTTTGCCGGTCTGCGGGTTGTGATGGAAAGCCGTTTGCAGCGGCGTCATCGCTGCCGGACGGCCTTGGCGGACCAAGCGTTGGGCTCGGCTGAGCGTGGCCGAATCGACCAGTTCTTCCAGCCTGCATTTGGGCAACTGTTCGACGGGCACTCCCAGCAGCTGGCACGCGTTGGCGCTCCACTGCACGACAGCCAGCGAAGTCGGGTCGACTGCCAGCAGCACACCGTGCGGTTGGATGCGGTCGGGGATGTGGATTGGCTCCCGCTCGCAATTGGACAAATCGACGGGCCCATGGACCGGTTGGAGGCAATTGTTCATCGGCGAGCTCCACCAAGTGCAACTTGGAAGCAAGCGAACATGCCGGTCGCCGCTTGAATGGCATTGTCCAACGCCGCCGGGTCGCGCGGCACAGCGGCGGCCAGTTCTGCATTGGCCCACTGACGAAATCTTTTCCAGCGCATCATCGTCTCCGATCCATACGCAGCAAAGTAAGCTCCTCCCTCGCCAGGGACAATTTTCAAGTTCTGCTCGATCTGTCGGGAGAGGAATTGGCCGCCAAGGCTCGAGCCTTCCAAAACGTATTGGGCGCCGATCGCGGCTGGCCGACTGCTTACGAACGCAAAGGCCTCCGCAGGCAAAGGTTCGACCTCCGCGGGCACCTCCAGCGCGCTCAAATCATGCAGCAACCAGTCGGTGCGCCGCGCAGCCGCGTAATCGGGCGGAGGGGATTTTTCTAGCCAGACAGCAATGGCTTGCTCCGCCGGACGCACGACGGAGAGGAATCGAGTCAGTAACACCCGATACTGCGAAAGGGAAGAGAGCGACCATGGCCAGTCAATGGTCGCTTCCACCTGCCGGTGGCAGTCATGCGTCGCGTCTCGAAGGAGGTCTAGCGGCGTCGAGGCATTCTCGGCTGCGCCGCCAATTTTGGGCAGATTGGCGTTCATCAGTCGGAGACCATCCGAGTGGAAGATTTCGCGTATTTCCGCAGCATATCGATTAACTGCGTCGCATCAATTGGTTTGCTCAAGTAATCGGTATAGCCGGCGTCCAGGCAGGCCTGCCGGTCGCTGTCCATGGCATTGGCTGTCAGGGCGATGATCGGGCCCGCGTAGTGCTCGCTTCGCAAATGCCGAGTGGCGGTCAAACCGTCCATTTCCGGCATCTGCACATCCATCAAGATGATGTCCAGCGGCCGTGCGGCAGCCCGTTCTTGTTCGACAATCGCCAGAGCTTCCTTGCCGTTCTCCGCCAGCAACACTTCGCCGCCGACCTGGCGAACAAAGTGCTGCGTCAAAAAGCGGATGTCGCGGCGGTCGTCGACGATCAAGACTCGCACGTCCAAGCGTCCGCTGCCGACCTCTTCATCGGCGTGTGCCAGTGTCGGATTGACGGCTGCGGCCCCGATCGGCTGGCCGCGTCCGGTCCAGCGAGCTTCGGGCGTTTGATAATGGATCAACTGCATGCCTTCGATCTCGGCGACCTCGATCGACAGCGAGAACGTACTGCCGCCCCCGAGCTGGCTTTGAAAATCGATTCTGCCGCCCAGCACCTGGGCGAGTCGCTGGCTGATGGCCAGCCCCAACCCGCTGCCGC
>JBQCJB010000604.1:0-2181 GCA_051953155.1 Aureliella sp.
GACATCAACACCGCGCGGGGCCCCCCCCCCCCCGGTGGGGGGGTGGGGGGGGGGGGGGGGGGGGGCCGCGGCAGCGGTGTCAAGCTCGGCGCGAAACGAATTCGAGCAAGGCCAATGCAAAGAGAGGAGACGGACAGCCGAGACGGCTATCCTACTTTGCGCTTCGGGGAGCAACGGACAGCCGAGGACGGCTATCCTACTTCGGTGAGAGGCGGACGGGCCTGCTTCATTCGAGCAAATCGTCGTCGAGCGGTCGGTTGGCGTCGGCGGGCAACCAGATGATTCCGCGGCCCGTGCCGTCGCCGCGAAAGCAGAGCAAGCGATGGCGTTGGTTGCGGTTGATGCTGCGGATGGCATCGTGCAAACGCTGTTTGGGATCGAGGTCCGAACGCGGCGGCAGTGGGTCGTCGATGCGCGTCGGCCAACCTTCTTCTTCAAAGGCGGCGAGAATCGCGGTTTGGTTCGGCGAGGGAAGCTTGAACTGCTTGACGATCTGGTTGTTGTAGGTGACGACGCGGAGATCGCTGTTCCAGTGCGGCCGGAGGAAAACGTCCTTCGCTCCGTTGGACGCGGGCTCCGGGGCGCTCGGCGGTGCCCCGCTGCCCGGGCGGGGCGCTGCGGCACTGGCCGCTTTCAAGCCGGCCGCTTTCAAGCTGGCTGCATGCTGGCTGGCTGCATGCTGGCTGGCAACGTGAGGGCCGGCTGCAGGCTTGCCGCCGGCGACCAGGGCTTCCTCGAGCAGAGAGGACGACTCGTGGTGCGGTGGTGGCGCGTCGAGCTGCGCGAGAGCGAACTGCAAACCGGCGTCGGTCAGCACGAAGCACGTGCGATTGGTGATGTTCAGCTTGCCGGTCGCTTGGAAATCGCGGACGTCCGCGCCCAGCGGCGTCGTCTCGCGGGCGTGCTCGACGTAGCCTTTGCAAATCAGCCAGCGGAGATCGGAGCGCGACAGTCCCAGTCGTCGCAGTTCCTGGACTTCGACGGCGAACTCCCACAGCTCCTGATGGACGCTCTGGGCGTAGCGGTACGCCTTCAGGAGGGCTGCCATTGCCAACGGGATCGGATGGCCGGGGTCGTGCTGCGGTTCGTCGTCGAACCACTTCGGAGGCTGGGACAAAGTGACTCTCGGTGGTGTTGTTTTCGGGATTAGCATTATCCCCTCAGGCCCCGTGTCTGTCGCGCATACGGGTCTATCGCGCATACGGGTCTGCGGCTGCGTTCAGCTCTCGGCGTGCATGCAGTAGGCCAACGCTGCCTCGGGCTGACAGACATTGGAAAGAGCGGCCCGACATCCGACGAAGTCTCCACGATAATGCGTCTGCAAAAACGTTTGCAAACGATATGCCGCACGCTTGGGTGCGACGCTCGGCGCCTGGCTGGCGGCGCCCTGTGGAAACCGTCTCTCGCGTTCTATTTCCCTGCCTTCCAAACGCTCACGCTTCACTTCGCAAGCGACTCTCGAAACATTGGAACCGGCGCGCGCGATGTGTGCAATTAGGGAATCTCATAGCACACTTGCGCGCTCGTGGGAGTCTGTCCCAGCGACGAATTGTGTGAACCACTTGTTATGTCTTTGGCATGAGAAATCTTTTGCATGTCTTTTCGATCCGCGCGATTGACAAGCCCGAATCGAGCTTTACATTGGACGCGACCTTGAGCGGCCGCTCTTGCACATTTTCCACTGCGAGAGAAAGCGTCGGTTGACGCGTTCCCCGGCCGAAGGTTGCCGCACGCCGGCGCTATCCATGTCGCGAAAATCATGACACTTGACGGGG
This sequence comes from Aureliella sp., assembly GCA_051953155.1. Taxonomy (GTDB): domain Bacteria; phylum Planctomycetota; class Planctomycetia; order Pirellulales; family Pirellulaceae; genus Aureliella. The sequence continues at coordinate 1,776 of JBQCJB010000604.1, forward strand.
ACGGAGTCCGCGCTGACCGCGGCAGTCGCCGCTCGGCGTCACCCGCCTGTCGCAAGTGCAAGTCTCACGCTCTTTCGTTCTGAAGCACGCAGCCCTCGCAGCTGCCGATCGCTAGAGATCGTTCATCTTTCGTCCTCGCGCCACTGATGCGAACTTTTGCATCGGAACTCCAATAGGCTCCCGCGGCTGCGGTAGTGCATCAATTTTATTTTTTTGTAATCGTGTGTTGGTTTGCATTGTCTACGCACGCCTGCACAGAGATTGAGCAAACTGATTAAATCAACAGGCTCAGCGTTGGATTCGCAAGGAGTGTCCGTTGGAATCGAATAACATTCCCAAACTGGTCAGCGGCCAATTGCAAACGGCCGAAGGCAAGCTTGCACGTCCGGACGTCCTGTACACTTCC
>JBQCJB010000605.1:0-3486 GCA_051953155.1 Aureliella sp.
ACCAACGTGACCGATCGCGGTCTGAAGACGCTCAGCCGAGCAGCCAAACTGCGGCGGCTGAACCTGCACGGCTCCGCCATCACGGACGCGGGGTTGGCCGTCCTTCCCGAGTTCGCCGCCCTGACGCGCATCAACCTGGGCAAGACCGACGTCACGGCCCCGGCCGTTGACACCCTCCAGCAAAGCTGCCCTGCGCTAACCATCGAGCGCTGACCATCGAGCACCCTCGATCGAGCACTGAGAAGCTAGCTCTGAGAAGCGAGGGACAACCCGCACGAGCGCTGGGCGGACACTGCGGAGTTACGAAGCAGGCGGAGAGGCCGGCGTGTTGACCTCGCGGAAGTCGGCGGCCGTCTCGCGGATTTCCAGCCTGGTCCGTAGTGGCACATCGGTGAACCGCTGGATGATCCCGCTGGTCGGCCAGCGTATTTCCAGTTCTTTAATCGCTTCTGCCTCGCCCAGGCCGATAGTTTGTTCGAGCGGATTGGCGCCGAAGCTACTGCCCGAAGAAATCGCCCGGCACACGGTCAAGGGTCGCGGGCCCGCAGTGACGAGCTTGATGCGGGCCCCGATGGCGGCGCGATTCGATTTTTCACCAATCAGCTTCAGACAGATCCAGGCGTTGGCATGCCCGGGGTTCTGAAAGAGGATGTTGTGGTATTTGTCGCCGTCGATGGCTCCGCCCATCTGAATGAAGATGTCATTGTTGCCGTCGCGATCCCAGTCGCCGAAGGCCACGCCGTGTCCCTTCTGAAGAACGCCGGTGCCCGAGGAGGAGGTGATTTCGGCAAAGCGGCGGCCACCTAGATTTCGCAGCAACCGGTTGGGCACCAGTGTCGAAATGTTGGGGTCGCCTGTTCCCAAATACATATCCAAATAGCCGTCGTTGTCGACGTCGCCGAAATTGCAGCCCATCGTGGAATAGCTGTGATTGAGTCCGACCGAGGCCGTGACGTCCTGGAAACCCTGGCCGTGGAGATTGCGAAACAGCCGGCTGGTATTGAGCTGCGTCTGCCGGCCGATGAGTCCCAGAACGATGTCGCCGAGTGTCCGATCGAAGCTGGTGGCAAAAATGTCTAGCCAGCCATCGTTGTCGTAATCCCATGACCAACAAGCGAAGCCGAACAGCGGACCAGTGATTCCCTCATCTTTCGTTGCGCGGCGGAACGTTCCATCGCGGTTGTTGTGGTACAGCTGAGCCGGATGTCTGGCCTGGTAGGTCAAGAACAAATCCTGATAGCCGTCGTTGTCGTAGTCGCCCCAAGCGGCTCCTTTGCACGAGAGGCCACTGATACCGTTGACGCCGGCCGCGGCAGCCACATCTCGGAAGGTGCCGTTTTGCAGATTGTGGTAGAGGCGATTGGGCTGCTTTTCGCAGCATACGATCAGGTCTAACCAACCGTCGTTGTCGTAATCGGCCCATTGGCCGGTGATCGAGTTGAGCGGCTCGTCGAGGCCGGCATCGACCGTCACATCGGTGAATGTTCGGTCGCCGTTGTTGCGGAGCAGGCTCGGACGCATCGCTTGGCGAGCGGCCAGCCATGCGCCGCGAGGCACGAAGACGTCCATGTCGCCGTCGTTGTCGTAATCGGTTTGCACGCAGTAAAGACCGCCGTACTGCTGGCCCAGTCCCGACGCCGCTGTCAAGTCTTCGAAACGACCTTTGCCCGTGTTGCGGTAAAAGCCCATCACGCCGGTGGGATCGGAGGTCGAGACGACGACGTCCAGCAATCCATCGTTGTCAAAATCCTCCATGATGCCGCCGCCGGCTTGATTGAAACGGTCGAGTCCTACCAAATGCCCGACGTCGCGGAACTTGCCGACCGCATGCGTCGCGTCGTTGGTGAAATGGTCGAGCGAGATTAGATGCGCCGGATCCACCTGCGCCGGATACTCGCCCAAGGTCATGTGCGCCAGATTGAGCAGCCACTCGGCTTCGAAATCGTCAGGGAACTCTTGGAGACATTCGGTGAAGTGGTGGATGGCCAGCCGGGATCCGGCTGGATTGACGTGCACTGCTTTGGGCGAAATTGGGAGAATGCACGAGCTTTCCCCGCGGCACAGGATGCAGTTCTCATTCTCTCCCTTGCGGAGGGCAGAGACGCCTTGCAGAAAGATCACCGCGTACAGATGCTCTTCGGCCAGGTGCGGAATACCCTCGATCAGCTGGCGGCATCGGGACAAGGTTTCGTACGCCTGGTCGGGGTCGCCGTCGTAATTCAGCATGCCAGCCCGCGCGAACAGAGCGCTGCTGCGCATCTCGGGCGGTATGCCGCTTTGAGCTAGATACTGGTCGATCTCAGCGACGGTCTGTCTGGCAAGACCTTGAAAGCGCTCTGCTATTTCTCCCGAAGTTGCGCGGGGCGGCCAGGGGCGTACGTGGTCCATGAGCGTGCGGTACGCCGATTCGTCGATCGGCCCGCGCATTTTGTAGTTCAGCTTGCCAGGCGCGGCGGAAGAAACGCGCTTGGCCCCGAATGGAGCGGCTGGCGCCGACGCATCGTTTCGATCGTCACGGTCCCGATCGGCTTTGATCGGCAAGACTTGGCTCACCCCGGAAGTGGGCTGGCCCGTGGAAGCGGCAGCCGCTGGACGAGCGCCTCGCGCTCGTTCGGGCAGTTTGGCCGGTCCGTCGGCGACGATCCAGAAGTAAACCGGCACCAGCGCGACGGCGGCAGCCACCATCCAGGCGACGGTTTTAGGGCGTCTCGAGTTTCGTGAACTTGGGGTTGGATCGCCGCTGGAATCGAAACCAGAAAACTCGGACATAGTTCAACATCCTCCGGTCAGCCGCACCACCAAGGCGCTGGGCAGGGTCACTGGCGATTTTGTTTCGCCAGCCGACGTCAATGCGTTATTATAGGCACGTTATCACAAGTCGGAGTGTTGCCCTTGGGGAGCTTGTCGCATGAAGATCTGGATCGTGGCTCTTCTGTGCCTTGGATGCGCATCGTTCGGCTCGGCAGCCGAGAGTTGGCCGCAGTTGCAGGGCGACGCGCTGCGCTCGGGTAACGCCGCGCACCGTCAACTGCCCGCGCGACTGGGGCTGGTCGGTGCCGTCCCGCTGACCGATGGCATTTATGCTTCGCCCGCGATCGCCGACGGAGTCGTCTACGTCGTCGATGGCTCCGGAGTGGTGCATGCGATCGATGCGGACACGCTCGAAGTCGAGTGGAAGTTCGCGACCCGCGGCGGAGCGGGGAACTGCAATAACGTCTCTTCGCCGGCGGTGATGGGCCAGTATCTGCATGTGGGCACGATGGCCGGTTTCTACTATGTGCTCGATCGCGCCAGCGGCCGCGTCGTGCGCGAAATCGACTGCGGCGAAGCGATCTTTTCGAGCCCAGTGGCTGGAAAGGATCGAGTTTACTTTGCGACGATCGGAGCCCAGGTTTACGCAGTCGAGCCCGCGGGCGAAGTCGCCTGGACATGGGACTTTGTCAAGGAAGTTATCGGGTTCGAAGGCAATCGCTGGAAGGGTGAAGA
>JBQCJB010000606.1:0-2445 GCA_051953155.1 Aureliella sp.
CCGGGAGAGCCGTTGGTGTCAACTTCTGGGCAGTATAGCTTTTTCGGCAAGATCCGGGTTGGCGCTCAACTGGTCGTCAGAGCGGGCAAATCGGCGAAGGCCGACTCGAGCAAATCAAACTGTTCGAGTTTGTGGGAGCTCGAGGAACCGGTCGAGGGGCTGGCCGATTCCACGCGGCTGAGCACTCGCAGGCGGAAGCGCTCGCTGATCGCGTCACCGAAGCGGATCTTCATGAACTGCCACGCGCCCATGTTGGCCGGTTCTTCTTGCAGCCAGATAACTTCGCAGTCGGCCGGATACTCGCTCAGGGCGTGCATCAGTTCGGCGGTCGACAGCGGATAGAACTGCTCGACGCGGACGATGGCCACGTTGTTGGCCGCCAGTTCGCGACGACGCTCGACCAGATCGTAGTAGACCTTGCCGCTGCACAAGATGACTCGCTCAGTCGAGCTGACATCGGTGCGCTCGTCGGGCAGGATCTTGCGGAACTGGCCGCTGGTGAACTCTTCCAGGCTCGAAACCACCGCCGGGTGCCGCAGCAGACTCTTGGGAGTCAGCACGACCAGGGGCTTGCTCCATTGCCGCTTGACCTGCCGGCGCAACAGGTGGAAGTACTGTGCCGGGGTGCTGGGCTGGACGACCTGGATGTTGTGTTCGGCCGTCAGCAAGAGGAACCGCTCCAGTCGAGCGCTACAGTGTTCGGGCCCTTGGCCCTCGAAGCCGTGCGGCAGCAGCAGCACCAGGCGGCTCAGCCGTCCCCACTTGTCCTCGGCGCTGGCGATGAACTGGTCGACGATCACCTGAGCCACGTTCCAGAAATCGCCGAACTGGGCTTCCCAAGCCACGAGGGCCTCGGGGAAGTCGAGCGAGTAACCGTATTCGAAGCCGAGCACGCCTGCTTCGCACAGCGGGCTGTTGATAATGTCGATGCGGGCCTGGTTGCCTCCCAGGTGCGCCAGGGGCATGTATTTCGAATTGTTCTCCGTGTCGTGCAAAACCGCATGCCGCTGGCTGAACGTGCCGCGTTCGCAGTCCTGGCCGCTCAGTCGGATCGGATGCCCTTCCAGCGACAACGAACCGAAGGCGACCGCTTCGGCGGCGGCCCAGTCGAGCGGCTTGCCCTTGGTCGCCATCTCGTGCCGCATTTCCATGAAGCGATGCAGCTTGCGATGCAGCGCGAAACCGGCGGGCAGCTTGGTCAACGATTCGAGCAAGCCGGTCAGCGCCTCGGTCGCGATGCCCGTGTCGGGCTGGTCACCCGAAGGCTCCATGCCCCCGATGTAGCCCGACCAGTACCCGCCGAGCGTTTGCAGGTCGGGGACGTAGGGCTCGCTCTTGGCAGCTTCGAATTCGCGCTCGAGTTTGTTTTGACGCACGTCGGCAATCGCGTCGGCTTCGGCGCGGGTGAACTCGCCCATCTCGAGCAGGCGCTCGAGGTAGTTTTCGCGCACGCTCTTGCGCTCGTCGATCGCGCGGTACATGATCGGCTGGGTGAAACGCGGTTCATCCCCTTCGTTGTGTCCCCAGCGGCGATAGGCGTACATGTCGATGACCACGTCGCGGCGAAATTCCCGCCGGAAATCCATCGCCAGGCTGACGACCTGGGCGACTGCCTCGGGGTCCTCGCCGTTGACGTGGAAGATCGGAATCTGCAGCATCTTGGCCACATCGGTCGCATAGGTCGACGAGCGGGCCTCGTGGGCTTCGGTCGTAAAACCGACCTGATTGTTGACGATCACGTGCAGCGTGCCGCCGGTCGTATAACCGGCCAACTGGCTCAGATTGAGCGTCTCCTGAACGATGCCCTCGCCGGCAAACGAGGCGTCGCCGTGCATCAGGATCGTCATCGTTTCGCCATGCCGATCGTCGCCAGCCCGGTCCTGTTTGGCGCGGCAGCGGCCTTGAGCCACCGTGTTGACGTATTCCAAGTGGCTGGGATTGAAACAGAGCGAGATGTGGACCTTGGCGCCGGTCGACGTCGTCCAGTCGCTGCTGTAGCCCAGGTGATAACGGACGTCGCCCGTGCCGCGATGCATCTCAGGCTCGGGATCGTCGAACTCCCAGAAAATGCTCTGGGCGCGCTTGGAAAGAATGTTGGCCAGGACATTTAGGCGGCCGCGGTGGGCCATGCCCATGACGACCCCTTTGACGTTGTGCTGGCCAGCTTTCTCGAGGGCCAGGTCCAGCAGCGGGATCAGGCTCTCGGCTCCTTCGAGCGAGAACGTTTTGGCGCCTACGAATTTCCGGCGAACGAACTCTTCGAAGATGGCCGCATCGGCCAGCCGCGTGTAGATCCGCACTTGGACGTCTCGCGACAACTCAATCCGGTTCTCGCAGCTCTCCATCCGCCGCTGCAGCCAGTCGCGAATGGTGCGGTTCTCGATGTGCATGAACTGCACGCCGATGCTGCGGCAATATGTATTGCGGAGCTTGACCAGGATGTCC